>PMJC01000222.1 GCA_003157235.1 Methanosarcina sp. | reverse complement strand
TGATTGCCAGCCACAAGATCCCGGAAAGAGCGCATAGCAAAAGCGATATCATCTTCTGCAACAATACCTACCAGCTTCCCATTTTCAATAACTGGCAGCCTCCCGACATTTTTATCCAGAATTAGATGCCTGGCATGACTCACACGATCCAAAGGGCTAATAGTGATAGGATTTTTTTCCATTACTTCCCCTACAAAGCCTTTGAAACGGTTTATCTTCATAAATTCCTGGGGAGTCACCCAACCTATTGCGTTCCCTTCATCAGTGACGATCATCACGCCACTATTTTTTTTCATCAGGGTAAGGGCGTCTTTAACGTCGGTGTCTGGCAGAACCTTTACAAAGTTGTCGGATACAGCTGTTGCAACATGCAGAGAAGATGCTGGTTTGCTCAGTTTCTTTCGAGTTCCGAGTTGCTCTGTCAGACTTCTCATGGTAAGTATTCCAAGAACCTGATCACCGTGGACTACTAGCAGTCTTTTCGTGTTTTTTTTCTCCATAAGGTCTAGAGCGTGTGATATGGTGTCTGACTTGTCTATCCTGTGTGGCTGTACCATTATGTCTTTAACTTGCATGCAATTCACCTTATGCGTATCCAGAATTTTCATTATGTTTTTCGCAATTTTTTTGCGTGTTTTCATCATCCGTTTTTCTAGATTTTGAGACTTTTAAATATCTTCTGGGATTGCAAAAATTCATCAACGATGCCCCCATTCTGCGACTGTAATAAATTAAAAATCAAGAAAAATAATAAAAAATCTCATATTTTTCCTTAGTATCCTTCTTTTGCTTTTGTTGTCTTTCATGTTACTATTTCTTTTCCTTGCGGTGTGTATCTTCATACGTTGTGTTTGAGGGGATAGCTGTCATGATATCTGTTCTGGTTAGTATGCCCACTATATCTTCTCCATTACTGACAGGAAGGGCAGTAACTCCTTCTTCAATCATTTTTTTTGCAGCTTTACTGACGTTTTCATCCATTTCAATGGAAATTATTGGGGAAACCATGATATCTTCTGCGGTCAAAAATACCTCTTTTACGTATCTGTAGGTTTTCTGGCCTCCAGGGGAAGATTTGCGGGCCATTTTGATATTTTTTGTGGAAAGACCGCCTTCATTGTCAGTTAAGAGGTTTAAAGCAAGGCTTTTTCTGGAAATGATACCGACAGATTTTCCTGTATCATCCTTAACGACTACTTTTTGGATCTCGTTTTTGTTCATTTCGTCGATTACATGGTTAATGGTATGATGTCTGTGAACAGAAATCACATCTTCAGTCATTAATTTAGAAACTTTTGTTTTTATTTCTTCAGTATTTTCCGCAACATAGCGTACGAGATCTGTCCTGGTTACAATACCTACAATTTTGTTCTTTATCACTGGGATGTTATGCACTCGGTTCTCAAGCATTAAGGCGGATGCTTGGGAAATGGAGGCTTCGGGGTAGATAGTAATGACCGATTCTGTCATCAACAGCTTTATAGGAATCTGGTCTATTGGCCTTCTCCTCCAGAGGGGTTCAGCTTGAGCCAGACGGTTGATAATGTCCGATTTAGTGGTGATTCCCACCATCTTTCCCTCATTCAGAACAAGCAACGTACTGATTTTATGCTTTAACATCAGTTTTCTTGCATGGGATACGGGCTCATCTGCGTTTATGACATACACAGGTGAACTCATGATGTCCGCCACATTCATGGAATTCCTCCTTAATTTTTACGATATATAAGTGTTGATAATTACAGTTTTTGAATCGGATGCGAAATTCACAATTTGTAACTGTAGATGTATATAGTTTTAGGGGTAATAATGATACTTTTTGCTGAGTGAAAACTAATTTGAGAAGGTTCCTTATTTAAAATTAGCTACACTCCAAAATATTGAACACTCGCGCTACGGAATTGTTTCTTGATCTATTCAGCAAGGGAATTTTTTTCTCTCTAAGCTCCTGCAAAATTAAGCTCAAACTTTTTCTGGGTTTCAATTTAATTGCAGTTAACTTAGAGAATTTCGACAAATCTCCGATTTCAATAATTTATCTATATATGGTTATAAGCAACTAGCCAAAAATTGGGGTTTATCTAAATCCTCTTGATTTAGCTTTGGATCGTTTGTTAGATATTATGTTCAGAACTCAAAAGTTTCAGGAAATCACTCTCTGTAATTATGCCATGTAGCACTCCTTCTTCAAGTACTGGTAGTGAACCTATTTTTTTCTCGAGCATAATTCCCATCGCTTTTCCCATCTCTGTGCCAGAACTTGTCCATATTAGATCTTTCGAGACAATAGATCCCACAGGCTGGTCAAGGGCTTCATGAATATTTCCTGTTGTCAGTTTGCTGAAAGCGTCTCCCCTCCCAAGGAAATGGACAATATCAGAGGCTGTAACTATTCCAGCAAAGATTCCATTCTTAACTACAGGAAGTCTTCGGAGCTTGTTCTCTACCATTAATTTTGCCGCATGTCCAATGGGTGTATCAGTTGATACCATCTTTACGTTCCTGGTCATGTATTCATCAACAGTTTTATTTGTCACGAGCCCGCCCATAAGTTCTATTACGTTCCTTTCGGTAAATATTGCAACCACATGCATGTTACCGTCCACAATTGGCAGACCCCCTGTCCTTCTTTCAAGCATCACTGAAACAGCTTCTTTAAAGTCTGCCTGTTCGTGGAGATAGGCAATATCAGTTTCCATTATTTGCCGTATTTCCTCATTTATTGCAGCCAGTAGATTACCCTTGAAGCGTTTTTCAACGAGCAAATTTTTTTTACCGCCCCCCAGAAAATCGATAATATCTACGGAAGTAACTACTCCTTCCAGTCTATGTGTTCCAGCATCTGTAATCGGAATGCGCCTGAATCTCTTTTCAGTCATAATCTTAATTGCTTCCATAATGGTTGCTGTGGGAGGAAGAGTCATTACATTCTTTGTTGCTAAAGCTAGGATGCGCCTTTCATGTTCCGAAATGCGTGACTTAAATTCCAGTGGACCCATGTCCATTGTGCCTGTACTACTTGCCATCTTCGGGTCGTTCCGCTGCACTCCCCTGTCTCCTTTGTTTAGTTTTCCCTTAATTTTGATTTTTTCGGCTGACGAAAATGTTGTATTTTTGTTCAATTGGACCACCGAGTTCGAGTTGCAGTTAATTGCTTTTTTCACATACCTTTTTTTTTCCTGTCCACTTACAGGAATTTCCTTGGAATCTGAAGTTTATTTTTCAGTAAATCCATGTTCTTTCCTGAAAAAAACAAAACCTGATAATATTTTTTCCCGAATCTTTCCGAAAGGTTTTCTTTATTTGTCAATTATATTTTTTTTAATGACAACCTTCAATTTTATAATCTTTTTGTGTGAAAGCTTTTCTTTCAAAAAGCAGCTTTCGAAAGGTTATTCAATCCAGGCATTGACAATGGATTCAAGAAGATCCTGTCTATCAATGATTCCGGATATTTTTCCATTTCCATTTACTATAGTCACTCTTCCGATGTCATAGTGAATGATCATCTCAATTGCGCTCTTGACTGAATCGCTCTCTGAAAGAGTGTATGTAGGAGTTGACATTACCTTTTTAACCTTTGGGCTGTCATTAAGGCTGCTTGCTCGCTCATCTTCCAGCGAAATTCGCACAGCTCCTGATTTGATTATATCTCTTCTGGTTATCATTCCAATAGGTTCTCCTCCATTTGAAACTACTGGAATGCCTGTATAATTTGTTTCGAGCATATGTCCCCAAACTTTGCTGACCCTCTCCTCTGGAGAGCAGGTTTTAACTTTTTTTGTCATCATCGCTTCTATAGTTTCAGGAATGTTTCTTGGGATTTTCACATTTCTGAGAATGTCTACATCACTCAGAATCCCTACAACTGTATGTTCGTCAGTTGATATGACAACTGGGCACCTATTTTGTTTTGATTGTACGATCAGCTTTGCAGCTGTCATGCCATCCATATCTGGAGTGACTGTTGGGGTCTGCCTTGCATATCCTCCCACAGTGACGTTCGAGCGAGTAGATGTGACTCGAAGAATGTCCTGGTCATTCAGCATACCCACAAGCCTGTTCCCATCATCAACAACGACAATACCTCGAAGAAAGTGATCACGCATCAGCTGACGGGCGTGAGTTATGAAGTCCCCAGCTTTGATACTTACAGGTTCATATGTCATAATTCTGTCCACTTTCATTTCTTACCGCCCTGTATTATACTGAGATCTCATATTCATTGACTGATAGCTAAATATATACTTCATTCGTAGTACTCTCCTTCTTCTTGTTGACATTTCCCACATAAGTACTTACCGTCCATGAATTTAAGATCAGATGAATAAGTTTCACAGGATTCACATATTCCTGTACTGAATTCCTCTGAAATCTCTTCAATTGAGGGAATAGAGAGTAGAGTCTCACGGTTCATATCAATAAGATCTTTGAGTATAGTATTGAGCCCAGGTGTTACCATCAAAATATCAGTAGTTGAGATCACTCCTATTATTGTATCCTTCTCCAGAACTGGCAGCCTTTTTATATTTGCTTTCAACATGATTTCGGAAGCTTCTACGACACTTTTCTCGGGTTCAATGGTTATCAGTGGGGTTGAGAAGATTTCACTTGCATTCACTTTACTTGGTCTCCTATCCTCTGCAACTATATTCTTCACAAGATCCCTTTCAGTTATTATCCCAATAGCCTTTCTGTTTTCAGTAATAATAACGCTTCCTGCTTCACAATTGACCATTTCCATAGCAATAGATTGAATATTTGAGTTGATATCCATTACTATGACTGTTTTATTCATGACTTCNNTTCTCTTTCAGGGTCATTTACCATTGACTGCCATCCCCTTTTAACTTCAGTATTTTAAAAACCGGCAATTTACAGTACCAAATCTTTTCAAATTTCAAGTTTCTTTTGAAAAATTTCTTGTGGAAGGTTTCCTGTGAAAAACAATCCAGATTGTTTTAGTTTTCCAATTAAATTAAGGTCTGCAACTATAATTTTTTTAAAGAATATTTCGATAAACTCCTAAATTTCGTCATATGCTTCTAAAGGGCATATTATACGTGACTCGTGAAAATCAGAGATTTATCGAAATTTTCTAAAATCTGAATTCGGGTCAAAAATATTTTTTCGGGATGTATTTCTTTGTTCTTTCCCTGTTCCCTGTCTTTTTTGTACTTTTTGGATGTTTTTATGCACTTATTATTACATTATATATACGAATCAATGGTACATAATGATAACGGGATTTGGCGTGGAAGTACATGAGAGGGATCTTCCTCATGCACTCGTCTAATCTTCTTTTTCTCAATTTCGATTATTCAACTAATTGTTTTTATCTGTCAGTAACTGAAAAGTTTTCAGTCTCAACAATCTCCTCTTCTGATTTTCTCCTTTTTCTACCCTATTTTATCTTCTTTACATCTCATCATTTGTAATAAGACATCATAAAATTTTGATAATTTTCCTTTCTAGATTAATAATTGTGTTTACATGATCAATTGACTTTTCTTTCGCTTAAAAAACTCTTTTAACTTGTTATTTTTTTCTTTATGCTGCCTGGGTAATCTGCGTTAGAATCCACCTTGATATCTTGATTTTATTTTTATGATTCTCCCGATGTAAAATTTATCCGCAGATTGGTACACATTAGAACAGCTCCAAGCTATGAAGCAAGCTGATATCCTGAAGAAAAATTTTTATAGTTGTCGATTTCAGTGAGTTCTACAAATTGTGTTCCGCTGTCTTCATGTGTTTTGATCAATTCCATATGTACCATATTTTCGAGCAATACGTAAGCATCAAGCTGTTTTTATAGCTGATGGCCTTATAATCCGATAAAACGATGATTTTCTGCTACAATGGATTGTGTGAAGAACAAGATATTGTTTGTAAGTTAGAATCGGCGTAGATTTCATGGAGCTATCCACAGATTAATTCCACATCTATTATTGCTTCTAAAACTGTCACTTAATATGTGAGTAATACTAACAGAAGAATTACATTTAGGAGAAATTATAGATTTCTCAGAATATCATACTATAGGTTTATTTCAGGAAGTGCAATACATTTTAAATATATTTAATTTTTATAATAAAATATAATGTGCATCACTTTTGAATTAAATTTAATTATTTTATTTAAAATCAAATTTTTAAATCCTAATGAGGCTAGATAGAGGATCAATATTAATTATAACTGTGGTTAATATTTATTTATGATGCAGTGAAGTGTATAAGTTTTTATAATGTATTGGGCTTATATGACTTAAGGAAAACCTGAAGGCTGAAGTATGGTTGTATTAAAAGAAATGCCAGTGAAGCACAACTTTATCTCGGGATTATTAGGTGAAAGAGGAGATATTAACTCCATATCAAAAATCTTAAAGAGGGCTAGAAGTTACTTTAATAAATCACTGAGGACTTTACCGGCTTATGACAAGGAAAAACAAGGATCTCTTGTTGAGTTTGTAGTGCCTGGTGGGTTAATAGAAATTGAAAGGTATTGGCTTCACGAACCTTATACATTTGCATTGATTCTGGAGGACAGGAGCACAAAATACTACAAACTTATTGAACCTGGGCTTACAAAATATGAGAAAAAACTTTTAGAAAGAATTTATGAGGATTTTCAGGATATCCTAGTTCTAAATTTCACAACTTCCAGATTCGAAAAAGATACACTTCTGGTGGATAAAACTCTTTACCTTCTTGAACGTTATAGGGCTAAAATTTCGGTATCAGCTATTCAAAAGATAATATATTACCTCAGAAGAAACCTGCTAGGTTACGATAAAATTAATCCCCTCCTTTATGATCCTTATATAGAAGATATTTCATGTGATGGAGTAGAAATTCCAATTTATATTTATCATACCAAGTACTTCAATATCGAAAGTAATATTTCCTTCAAAGAGGATGAACTTGATTCCTTTGTAATCAGAATGTGCCAGTTGAATAATAAGCATATATCTGTAAGTCAGCCAATAGTGGATGCGACAATTCAAGATGGTTCGAGGCTTCAGGCTATTTTAGGAAGAGAAATTACTCCCAGAGGCAGCTCTTTTACTATCCGTAAATTCAGGAAGGACCCCATAACTCCTATAGATTTGCTTGGTTTTAATACCTGCTCCCTTGAAATGCTTATATATCTCTGGTTGGTCATCGAGAATGGCTACAATATTCTATTTGCAGGAGGGACAGCTTCGGGGAAAACTTCGATGCTCAATGCCACATCTCTCTTTATGCCTTGCACAGCTAAGATAGTCTCTATCGAGGACACAAGAGAACTCTTACTCTACCACAATAATTGGGTTTCCGAAATAACACGGGAAAGTTTTGCTTCCGATGCGGCGGGGGAAGTTTCCATGTATGATCTTCTGAGAGCTGTTCTCAGACAGCGTCCAGACTTTATCATCGTGGGGGAAGTGAGGGGTAATGAGGCACTTACTCTTTTCCAGGCAATGTCAACAGGGCATGCGACGAGCTCAACCATGCATGCAGGTGATGTGCAGACAGTTATAAATAGGCTCACACACGAGCCCATAAATGTGCCTCAAATGATGCTGCAGTCTCTGGATGTACTTTGTATACAGGAACAGATGTATATTGGGGAGAAACGAGTTAGGAGAAGCAGAAGCTTTGTGGAAGTCCTTAATATCGACCCTGAGACTGGAGATCTTGGAATAAATGAGCTTTTTAGCTGGGAACCTTCAGAAGATTGTTTCATCAAGGTAGGAGATTCCCATATCATGCAGGATATAATGTATATCAGAGGATTGGATGCAAGTCAGTTGAGAGATGAGATGGAAAATCGGAGAAAAATACTGACATATATGTATGAAAATAAAATGAGGAGTTATATCCAGGTATCTCTTGTAGTCCAAGCATATCAGAGTTATCCGAAGATGATTATGGAGTCTGTAAAAAATGGTACTTTAAAGGGTATGATACAGAATATGATTACTTAAGAGGAGTATATGGATTATACTGTTTTAAATGGACTGGCATACAGAATTTTTGGGAATTTTTTTTACAAAAATAAAGAAAAATTCCTGGATTTAAAGGTAAAAATACGAAAATCCCATATTTCCATGTCAGTAGACCTGTATCTGGCATCTGCCTGCCTGTATTCTATAATTGCAGGACTTATTGGAGGAATTTTCGGCGCATTTTTGGGGCTGAAAACCTTTGGGAATCCAATTTATCGCCTGATCCATTTTTTGCACTCTACAAATGCTGGATTTGTAGAAGGTCATCTATATTCACTTGGAATTTTAAACATCCTTTTATTGTTCTTTCTTAGTTTTTTGGCCGTTTTTGGCTTGGCATATATCTTTCCTTATTTTCAGGCAGATCTCCGACAAGCTTGTATAAATAAATCTATGCTTTCGTCAGTAACGTACATGTATGCTCTGACCAAAGGAGGTGTATCGATTTATGACGTATTCAGATCCTTGAGCAGGTATACTCATATATTTGGTACAGCTGCAGAAGAAGTATCCTATATTGTGAGGGACATGGATTATCTAGGCAAAGATTTCATAAGTGCTCTTAATTCTGCCAAGGAACGTACCTCTTCAGAACTTTTCAAGGAATTTATTGATGGATTAATTCTTGTTTCAAGCAACAAGGCCATAATAGAGTACATAAAAAGCAAATCAGAGCAATACCAGGATATGGTAGAGATGGCAAACAGAAACTTTTTAAGAAAGCTTGATGTTCTTGCCGAAGTTTATGTGACAGTGCTGGTTGCGGGTCCTCTTTTTATAATGACAACTCTTATTGTATTGCAGTTATTTCGGCCGGCTTCAGCCCAGATTCTTTACCTACTCATTTATGTTATTATACCTCTTGCAAATCTTTTATTCCTAGTACTCTTAGATACAATAGGAGAACTCTCAATGGATACGAAGAAAGCTAATGTTTCTGGCTTCTCTATAGACCTTTGCGATATTCCAGAGATCAGCTCGGGGCTTAGTGTAGAGGAGGAGGACAAGAGGAGTAAAAAGTTTTTGTTATACAGAAAACTTAATAATATCAAAGATTTGCTATTCAACCCATACAAAACTATTCGGGACGAGCCCATATACACATTTTTCATTGGAATTCATCTTGGACTATATTATCTTACCCGTATTCCAAAAAATCTTACAGATGATTTCAATTCTATTTTCCACCTGG
>PMJC01000210.1 GCA_003157235.1 Methanosarcina sp. | reverse complement strand
TCAAACATACAGAATAAAAATTACATATGAAATATTGATTTATTTGATCTGCATATCTGTGGATTATATTGCCAAAAGGGACATATTTTTTTTGGGAGTTCCATTATTAAAGAAAGCAATCAACGCATGATTTTTGGAAAAGTGGTTCACATAAGCTTTATAAACATGGATAATCTGGACCGATTTAGATTATCAGTCTGATCCAAGATGAAATTGTAGCACGAGAAAGAATAACTGTATGAGTATTTAGAATTGGTTTCAATACGGGTCTATCCGAAGCCTTGGACACTGAAAGTTTCAGGCAGTGGAAAGCAGACTTTTGGTAATTATCAACCCTAGCGCAAAAGCTTTAGTTCACTGGAGTCCTTGTTTTATAAAAAAATGTGCTATACATTGTGATTTCAGACGGACTAAAAAAGAAAGAAGCCATAGAGGTTTTGGAGGAGGAAGGCTTTAGATATATTATTCTCCCTACAGATTTGCTCATCAGGGCAAAAAGGTATTCTCTTGATTCAGTGTAAATGGCAGTCTTCAACTTCGATGCAATGAAAATGCTCTATGTTTATGGTTTATTAAAGGGGTTTGATATCGAAACTTTGATTAATTCTACTTCTTCGCATCCTCGACTTCTTCTAACACATGAATGTGTTTCTGAAAAACGGAGGGTATATCAATTGTAGCTAGCAGGTCTACAATCCCCCAAGCTTCAATAATTTTCCCTTCCTTTGAGCGAATAGGAGCAACAACCACATTTTTCCCTCTGTATGTACCTGCAATGGGGACCTCATGAATAACTTTGTTGGTCTTCAATACTTTTTCTAGAACAGGTCCTGTGTAGTCTCTGTCAAGAATTTTCCCTTTTTCAAGGCGAATCCCTTTTTGTTTAAGGCTACGCATGGTTGTAGGAAGTCCGATCAGAGAGTGCACTGCTAATGCTATTGATTCAAGGTTTTCAGGTCCTGAGTTCTCTGATATACATAGGGAACTAATGTTTTCACCTCTGTAAATACTGAAGATCAGCATTATCAAGAATTCACAGATTTTCAGAAATGAATAATTTGATCTCACCTTCAGCCATATTTAGAATATGCTTTTTCAAAGAATATATATTCACTCCTCATTTTCAAGAGCTTTTATAAAAGCTTGTTTATGAAGCTCTCCTGATTCATGGATCCCTCCAAGATCGCCACGTGCCGCTCTACAAGGATAATGCTGAATCAGTAGACCGGCTTTAGGTGGAGCGTCTTTTAGAGGAACTCCAACGATTTCTTTTGCCATATACCAAGTACTTCCGCAGGGAGCGCCTTTTAGAACCTTAACATCTACAATTTTCTCGTCCTTTGTCTTAACTTCCAGGCTAGGTGATCCAAATATATCTGTGAAAGGCCTGTTGAATTCGTTGGGCTCAAGTGTACAGCAAATCTCATGTACCTCGATATCCATTCCAGACGCTTCAGAAATCTGGTTGAGTTCAGGAATTGAAGCTCTGGATGGTCCACCTGGAACAATTAGGGAACGTACACATGTCCTTGAAGCAAGCTTTGCAATTGCAGATGTCAGGTCAGGATGCAGAGAATATGTAATTACTATTTCAGCAGAAAAAACGCGCTTGTCGAAATTAAGAGCTTCTAGATATTGATCTGGCTCTTCAATGAATAGGGGTACTAACTCAGGCAAATCAGCAGTGATGACTGAAAAATCACTGTGTTCCTTAACAGTATCAATCAAACGATGGCCATATTTGCCTCTCGTGATAACTCCTATTAATGTCATTATTCTAAGCTATTTTTTAATATTGCATAAATATGTGCTTATTTTGTTTGCGACTGTTGGCCTGAATCTTCAGCTACATGGCAACTCTATATAGAGTATAAAATACACATAGTGCGTTTAGTAAAAATTGTTAAAGAAAAGACGGTTCTTATGAGAGAGAGGCAAACTGATTACACTCGAAGGTATAGACGGTTCAGGTAAAAGTAGGATTGCAAAGAAACTTCAGGAAAATCCTGAAATTAGCTCATTTAATCCTGTATTTACCAGGGAGCCAACAAGAGGCACACTTACTGGGACTGCTGTGGAGAAAGCCATTAAGTTGGATACAGACCAACTTGCTGAGCTCTTTCTTTTTACAGCTGACCATGCTGAACATCTGGCAAAGATTGTTAAACCTGCACTTGGAGGTGGAAAATCAGTTATTTCTGATCGCTATTCCGACAGCTGCTATGCTTATCAGGGTGTAACCTTACAAAATCATTTGAAGAATCCGCTAGAATGGATAAAAAATCTCCATAGAGATTGGACCATTGTCCCTGACCTGACTTTTCTATTTGATATCAGCCCCGAAATATCAGTTGAACGCTGTTTGATGCGAGGAAATCAAAGCAAGTTCGAAAAACTAGAGTTTTTGAGAAAAGTCCGAGAGCTTTTCTTCAGTCTCGCATGCGAAGACCCTGAGCGCTTCATCATAATCGATGCTTCTTGTTTTCCTGAAAGCGTAGAAACGGAAGTCACAGAGAAAGTTCTGGAGTTTCTGCGTAGAAAGTGAATCCGAAATATAGATCAAATCGGAAAATTAAACCGAAAAAAGAAAAAAAATAGATATCCTGTTACAGTTCATTATTGTCTGCAAATTTAATCAGGGCTTCCCCAAGTAGCCTGGCATGTGTGGGGTTGAGATTGAACCTGGCCTTCTTTACACCCCCACGTTCTTTCGCAAGTTCCACATATTCCTTTTCAAAACGGTCGCTGTGCGCCAGGGATATAGTCATGTACCAGCCTCCTCCCATCTTGATCTCCATATATCCATCTCCATTCTCCTCCTCAGTTTTTTTCTCAACGTTCTCTTCAAATATGCTTTCATCTACCATATTGTAAACCTCTTTAAATTTTAAAGGATTTTTATAAATCTCTAATTTTCAAGAATCACTTATAAACAATTTATAATCATATGACTAAATTTAGGAGTTTATCATTTTTTTATTAAAAAGGAACCTTTTGCTTGAAATAAAGATACTCAATATATTTAATACCAGACATATAAAGACAGAAGCAAAACACTTTTTTTGATATGTATAAATTGTTATTAGTTATCCTATCTAATCCCTGAATTCAACACTTCCGGAAGAATCTGACCGAAATGAACTGCAGTTGCAACTAGGGTGCCTTTTATCCCAAGCTTTTCAAGGGTTAAGAGATCTCCCATGTTCCGTACCCCTCCTGCAAGTAGCACAATATGTCTTGAGTGTTCAACTAATTTGTAAAGGAGAATGGAATCAAAGCCTGAGGTAGTTCCAACCCTGTCAAGGTCAAGAAAAATTAGATCCTTCAGGGGGAAATAATTCAGTATCTTAACGATTCCAAAAAGATCGTCTGGAATCTCTTGATCCTTTTTCAGGATTCTTCCATGCTTCATATCAATGCTTACACTGATCCTTCCAGGATTTCCGAAAGATGCATCCTTGATTGCTGAAAGAATGCCAGTCTCTGTGCCTATTACTGCAGTGCTTGCAATAGAAAGGGCTTGATCTACTTCTTCCTGAGACGAGATGCCGAAATCAAGCATTGTGTTTGTCCTTAGACTCACTTCCCGGATAATCTCAACATTCATTTCGAGAGGGCCTTTTTGCTGCAGTACATTAAGATCAGCGATATAGACTTCTTGNNCCTCCTTTTGCAAGAACCACGCCACGATTAAATATATCCATTACAAGAACTACTCTGAACATATTTATCCCATAGATACATCATCTTATAAAAAATATCAAATAGGACTTAGGCACTTGAGGTATAAAATAAAACATAAAATAGATTTTTAATAAGTGTCATGATTCTGATTGTTTGAAATCTTTTACTGCTTTTTTCAGTTTCGCTGTTTGAGTACTACAAAATAAGAATTATATATGAAATGAACATGAAATTCTTTAAAAAACAAGCACTAACAAATAAAATACTTTTCACTGTGCCTTTTTTGCTATTGATCCTATGATTGTCTTGGGAAGGAAGGTGGTATTAATTTTGGTTTTTAAGAATCGTTCTAAAACTAATCAGTTAATTTCCATAGAAGGCTTAAATATGATTTTGATCACGGATACAAAATTGACCTTGGGACAATTCCACTACCCAAATAGATTTTGGGATCCAAATTGTCAAAGATAGTAATCAAATCTTGTGGTTTATACATTCCAAAACTTTTTTCCCTTGCTCTTTCTTCGGTATATCAAATAAAACAAAAGCAAAATTTCAATAGATATAATTATTTAATTTTTAGTTTTCTATAANNGGCTTATCACTTATTTATATTTACAGTTATAATGTTTATGTACCTATCATTATTAAGTCATAATATGTAGAATAACTAAGTTAGGTGGTTTAGGAGATGATTAGTTTCCTTATTTGGCTTACACTAATAGCATCAGTTTGCGGAATGAGTTAAGTTGAAGATTATTGGAAAAAGAAATGAAGAAAATGGAGAAGAACATGAAATGGAGAATAAAAACTTCACTCTTCCTTCTCCTTTTCACCTAAGACTTCCTTTACGATTTTTAAAGCACATAGGTCCCCGCACATAGAGCAGGTGTCACTTTCCGTCTTCCTGGAATATCGGATTTTACGGGCTCTAGAGCCATCGATTGCTAGTTCAAACTGTTTTTCCCAGTCCAGATCCCTGCGGGCGTAGGCCATGGCTGTATCCTTTTCCCAAGCTCTCTCACTCTGGCCTTCTCTTATAAGATCTATTGTGTGGGCTGCAACCTTTGTTACGAGCAGGCCTTCTTTAATATCTTCAAGAGTTGGAAGGGCAAGGTGTTCAGATGGGGTCACCATACAGAGAAAATCCATTCCGTACATACCAGCAATTGCTCCTCCTATTGCCCCGGTGATGTGGTCAAATCCAGGAGCGATATCAGTTACAATTGGACCAAGAAGGTATAGCGGAGCGTTATTGCTAAGTTCTTTCATACCTTTTACGCTGAGTTCTATTTCGTTCATGGGAACGTGTCCTGGGCCTTCAACAAAAGTCTGGACGTTGAAAGCTCTTGCTCTTTTTACGAGCTCTCCGAGTGTAATGAATTCCATAAACTTCGGGCGGTCGGAAGCATCGGCAATGCAGCCCGGGCGCATGCCATCGCCAAGGCTCAGGGTCATGTCATATTCTTTCGCGATCTCAAGGAGATAATCATATTCGGTATAAAAGGGATTGTCTTCCTCATTATGTAGCATCCAAGCAAGGGTAAAAGAGCCTCCACGACTGACTACATTCATTATCCTGTCACTCTGGCGCAGGCGCTCAAGGGAGTTTAAGTTGACTCCGGCGTGTACGGTTACAAAGTCCACTCCTTGTTGAGCATGTTTCCTGACAGCATTGAACATATCGTCAGATGTCATTTCCACAACTATCTTCCTGGAAGCTGCAGCCTGGTAGATTGGAACCGTTCCTACTGGAATTTTCACGGTTTTGAGGATAAGGTTTCGGATTTCGTCAAGATCCCCGCCTGTGGAAAGATCCATTATTGAATGAGCACCGAAGGCTTCTGCAGTCTTCGCTTTTTCGATTTCATCATCAATGTCGATACAATCTCTCGAGGTTCCTACATTGACATTGATCTTTATGCTCATAGATTTGCCAATCCCGATAGGAATGGCTTGTCGCCTATTATTTTTCGGGATGGTTATTAATCCTTTTGCTACGCAGGAGCGGACAGTTTTTGAATCTATTCCTTCAGCTTTTGCCACAGTTTCTATTGTAGGGGTGATGATTCCCTTTTTTGCGTCTTCCATCAGTGTCATTGTTACTCCATATCGTGAAGTTGATGAGGTAATTGCCAGTTCTTTTTGGGAGATATTGATAAAAATATGTCAATATATGTCAATAATACTAGCTAAATGTGCAGCTCAACAAGAGTAATTGATCATAAAGATAGATCAAGATATTTCTGTCTTTAAGAGTAGAACAGAAAACAAACTGATATATAGATTCTGATATAGGGAAGACCACTCAATTCTGAGTATATACTTATGATATATATATCATAAGTATATTATAATGTGTTGTATAGAGAAAAGTATACTTATTTTAAACAAATCAGTTCATTTCCAGTCCAATAGTTTTTTTGCTTGGAAGTCTGATACTAACTGTTGTCTCATTTTCACGATTATAATTCAGGATGCTTACCGCATCAGATGTGGGTTCCATACCTTATTGTCGTAATAAAATAGATCTCATGTGGGTTTATTGATTTTAGCTATTTATTTTAATGTTTTTCTTGCCATTACTGGACATGTAATCGATCACAAGTAGCATATTACTATATGTAATGGAATGATTGAGTTAACAGACACATAGGCAAAAATTCTGAAATTTTCATTTTGCAGTGGAACTTTTGTATCAATTAAAAATTTAAAAAAGTCGTAAAAAATCTATAATAGGTACTGAATTACACTTTTTAAGTAAAAATCAAACACTTTAGACATTGTAGTGTAATCAAAAAAGGAGATTAAGGAACATATAGTAGATTTTACAGAAAATTATACACACCGCTATTTTTAATTAAGCTTTTGATCTTTTTTTGGTGGTAATGTTACAGCTTTAAGCAGAAGTCTTCTATAGATCCAATTACTTTCATGAACTCATCAAAGTCAATAGGTTTAACGATATAAGCATTGGCATTAAGATCATAAGCTATGAGTATGTTCTTTTCAGCACTGGAAGTAGTTAAAATGATTATAGGTATGTTTTTAAGGTTACTATTCTCTTTGATTTTTTTAAGAACTTCATACCCAGTTTTTTTCGCTAAATTCCAATCCAAAAAAATTATATCTGGGCGTGACGAACCTAGAAACTTATTTGCGCCCCATAAAAAATGCACTACTTCTTCTCCATCTTCTGCAACATGAAGATTGATTCGAATTTTTGCATCTTCGAAGAATTTTTCAATTAATCCAATGTCTCCTTTATTTTCTCTAATTAAAAGAATCTATAAAGGCTTGCCTAACAATTTTATTTACTACATATTTTTTATTGTAACGGAGTTAAATATATCTCTGTTTTATATTTAAAAAATTAGCAAGGAATCTTTGATAACTAGTTGGATACAAAATTGTAAAACTACCCACTTAAAATAGAATGACTGCTAAACAAAAAAGATCAAGAAAATTTAGTTCCAATTTAGTGATAGAAGTAAAATTAAAAATAATTAAATTATGAATATACACTTGTATACATCTGTAGAATGTTGATTAAAGCATAATTGAGGAATTATGACTATTTCTGATCGTTGGAGTGCCGATGAACTGGAGATCAGAGTCCAAGAACTGACAGCTGAGCTGGAAAAAGCCAATCAAACATTACGTATAGAGAATGAGCTGATCAAACTTAAGGATAAATTAGAAGCCGAAATAACGCTCAGATACAACCTTATTCTTGATGGAATCAACCGGATCTTCAGCATTGTAGTGCAGGACAAAATAGAAGAAGAGTTGGGAAATGAGTGTCTGTCCGTAGCTCTGGAAGTGACCGGCAGCCAACTCGGTTTCGTCAATTTAGTTGGTGATGATGGGTTACTGCATGATATTGCGATCAGGGACACGGGATGGGAACAGTGCCGGATGTATGATAAAACCGGACATCGTCGTCCTCCGGGAAATTTTGTTGTGCATGGCTTGTACGGCATTGTCATCAACAGCGAGAAAAGCTTATTTATTAATGACCCACCGTCACATCCAGACAGTATCGGAGTGCTACACGGTCATCCGCCACTCACTTCATTTCTTGGCGTACCCCTAATCTTAGATAGGAGAATAGTGGGCATGCTTGGGGTTGCAAACCGTGAAGGTGGCTATAGCCATGAGCAGCAGGAAGATCTTGAAGCTATAGTGCCAGCGATAGCACAGGCTCTGAAGAGAAAAAGGTTGGAACTTGAGCGAAAACAGGTAGAAAATGAACGAGAGCAACTGCTAAATACTATTCAACAGGAGAGAGACAGACGGGGTGCATTGATTGGTAGCATTACTGATGAAGTCTGGTTTGTAGATCCTCAAGAAAATTTCACTTTGCTCAATCCTTCGGGCCGAAGTAAGTTCCACATCAGCATCGAGGAAGAAGTCAAGGAGAAATAATTTTACTCGAACCTAGAAGTATATCGTCCTGACGACAGTTTGCGCCCAGTAGAGGATGCTCCTGCTTTGCGTGTCCTACGGGGTGAAATCGTGAAGGGATATGAACAGATCATTCGCACCTTTGTCAATGGGGAATTAAGCTATCGCCAGGTGAATGCCTCCTCGGTGCGAGATCCAAAAGGCAATATCATTGTGTCTGTATCCGTTGTTCGGGACATTACATAAATTACGAAGGCAGAGAAGATGCTGCAGGAGAGCGAGGCCAAGTATCGAGACCTGTTCGAGACGGTGCAGGAGGTATTCGACATCGATAGGTTCATTTACGATGAACAGGGTAACGTCATCGACTGGATTTTCGAGGACCTCACCCCAGCTGGATTTGAGTTCCTTGGTCTGAAAGATATTGATGATACCAAAGGAAAAAGGGGATCAGAAGTACTCGGCCGTGAGATAGCTTCATTCTATCTTCCCATGATCGAGAACGCTCGGCGATCGAGTAAAGGAGTCACGTTCCAGTACCATAGCCCTTACGTGGACAAGGAATTCCTCACATCTTATATTGTTCGTGGAGATCGCCTCATCTCCGCTCAAATGGATATCACAGAGCAAAAAAAAGCAGAAGAATCTATAAGGTTATCAAATATTTATAATCGTAGTTTGATTGAAGCTAGCTTGGATCCTTTAATAACCATTNNCCGATGTAAATGAAGCTACAGAACATGTTACTGATTATTCACGGGATGAACTCATTGGTACCGACTTTTCGAACTATTTCACTGAGCCTGAGAAAGCCAAGAAAGGGTATCAAAAAGTGTTCAAGGAAGGATTTGTGTCGGACTATGCACTTGAAATCCAGCACATAAATGGAAAAATAACATCTGTTTTATACAACGCTTCAGTTTATATGGATGAATCAGGTGAGGTTATTGGTGTTTTTGCTGCAGCACGGGATATTACTCAGCTTAAAAAAGCAGACGAGATGATTCAGGAATTGGCAAATGCTGTAGAATCATCGGACAATGCTATCATAACTGAGTCTCTGGATGGTATCATTGCAAGTTGGAATATGGGAGCAAAGAAAATTTATGGTTATTCAGCAGAAGAAATTCTGGGAAAAAATGTATCAATACTTGAACCTGATACTCTTAAAGGGGAAATAAAGCAGTTAATTGAAAAAACTAAAAAGGAAGAAAAGATCCAGCATTATGAAACTTTACGGTTAAAAAAGGATGATACAGTAATCAATATTTCAATTACTCTTTCTTCGATTTTTGACTCATCTGGAAAGTTTGTAGCTATCTACTGTATTGGCAGGGATGTAACCGAAGGAAAAGAAGCAGAAGAAAAGATTCGGGAAAGTGAGGAAAAGTATCGCAACATCGTAGAGACGGCCAGTGAAGGTATACTCATAATTGATGATGAAGCTGTAGTTACTTATGCCAATCGGAAACTGATGGATATGCTCGGATACTTTCTAGAAGAAGGTATTGGCAGACCTATATGGGGTTTCATAAGCGAACAGAGTATGGATACCGTCAAACTTAATCTGGAAAAGAATCGTCAGGGTATCAATGATAGCTATGAATTGAAGTTAATAAGTAAGGATGGCTCATCTTTATGGACTCTTATAAGTACTAAAGCCTTTTTTAATAAAGATGGCAAGTTTGTGGGTTCTCTGAGCATGCTTACTGACATCACTGAGCGAAAAAAAGTGGAAGAAATGTTAAAGTTGAAATTGGAATAACTTTCCCGTTCAAATGAAGAATTAGAGCAATTTGCTTACGTTTCGTCTCACAATTTACAAGAACCCCTGAGGATGATAACAAGTTATTTGCAGCTTTTACAAAGGAGGTATCAGGGTAATCTTGATAATAAGGCTGATAAATACATACACTTTGCTGTTGATGTGGCTTCACGTATGCAAAATTTGATAAATGATCTTTTAGAGTTCTCTCGAGTAACTAAAAGTGATAGAGAGCCTAAAACTACAAATTGTGAATTTGTTTTGAATCAGGCACTTTCCAATTTAAAATTGATGATAAAAGATAATAAAGTTACTATATCTCATGATCCTTTACCTGATGTAATGGCAGATCCTACCCAGCTGATTCAGTTATTTCAGAATCTGATATTCAATGGAATAAAATTCCAGAGTGAAGAAGCACCAAAAATTCACGTTTCTGCAGAGAAAAAGGAGATTGAATGGATATTTTCAGTGCAGGATAACGGAATTGGGATTGATCTGCAATATTCGGAAAAAATAGTTGAAATATTTAAAAGACTGCATAATAGGGAAAAATATTCTGGAACAGGAATCGGGCTTGCGATTTGTAAGAGAATTGTAGAAAGACATGGTGGCCGCATATGGGTAGAATCTAAACTTGGCAAAGGTTCGACTTTTTATTTCACTTTACCAATCAATCCCATGAATTTCAAAAACTAAGTTTTAACACATAATAAATGATCATTACTGTAGATAAAGAGTGCTCTCAAAGCCTATGGGCAGTCCTGAAATAATATTAGTTGCAACTCCGGTTTCAGAGAAGGTTGCTATGCTTTCCATATTCCTGTACTTTTAGAAGCTCCTTTGAAATACATCTAATTTTACAATAAATATTTCTAAGAAAGCAATATTATGATGTTTCCACTAGAAATCATTTGGTTTTAAATTTACTATATATTTTCTATTAATTTTTAGTTTCTTATAATATTTGTGTACATATAATTATTAACTTATAATGTGCAGAATAATTAAGTTAAGTGGTTTATAAGATGATTAGTTTCCTGATTTGGCTTACACTATCCACATTAAATTCCCGTACATATTTCCTCGCTTATACTATAATATATCCCAATGCATTTCCAATAGCAATGTCAAGGTATTCACATGACAATCGTCGCATTTGCAGAAAAAAATAGGGCTGCAGCCCAAATTGCCAATATCTTGGGCGATGGATATACGAAGAAAATTGAAGTAGAAGGACTTCCTGTATATGAATTTAAATGGAAGGGTAAAGATTGGCTGGTAATGGGACTATCCGGACACATTATGAATTATGATTTCCCAGAGCAGTATAATAAATGGAACCAAGTTAATCCGGGAGTACTCCTTGGAGTTGACCCTATAAAATTCGTTACAAGAGCAAATTATGCTTCTGCAGTAAAAAATCTTGCAAAACAGGCGGAAAAGATAATTCTTGCCTGTGATTTTGATAGAGAAGGAGAAAATATAGGGTTTGAAGCCAAAGCCCTTGCTGAAGAAGTCACAAATGTGCAGATCGCAAGGGCACGTTTTTCAGCCCTTTCTCCAAAAGAGGTAAAGAAAGCTTTCGAGAGCCTGGTGGAACCAGATTATAACATGGCAATGGCTGCAGAAGCCAGGCAGATTCTAGATCTGAAAATGGGCGCGGCATTTACTCGTTTTGTCACACTTTCAGTCAGGGAAAAGGCAAGGACAAAAGATATCCTTTCAATAGGCCCGTGCCAGACTCCGACATGTGGGTTTGTTTACGAACGAGAAAAAGCAATTCGGGCTTTTCAGGCAAAGGACTTCTGGAAAATTACAGCAATTTTCTCTGCAGAAGGAGGGGAATTCGAAGGTTCCCATAGGGCAGGAAATATTCATGAAAAAGAAAAAGCTGCTGAGATTTTCAAGAAGCTGAAAGGAACAAAAGAAGGACTGATTGCAAAAAAGACCGTAAAGGAAATAAAAACAAGCCCTCCTAACCCTTTGAATACCACTGAATTTCTAAAAAGGGCCTCTAAATTTCTTGGAATCAGCCCGGAAATCGCACTTGAAGTTGCAGAACAGCTTTATCTTGCAGGATTCACCAGCTACCCTCGAACAGAGACAAATAAATATGCAGATGATTTTGATTTCCAGTCTGTTGTCCTTGATTTTGCGCGGCAAAATGAGTACAGGCCTTTTGCCGAATCTATCCTTATAGCTCCGATAGTCCCGAAAAATGGAAATAGAGATGCCCATGACCACCCTCCGATTCATCCTATAAGAGCTGCATCGCGAGGAGAGGTAAGTTCTGCAGTAAACATCCCTCAAGCACCAGATGTCTATGACCTTATAGTAAGGCACTTCCTGGCTAATCTCATGCTTGCAGCGATTTTTGAGAAGACTCACCTACATTTGCTCGTGCAGGAAGATCCATTTGACTCAGCAGGAACAGTACTCAAAAATTCAGGCTGGCTTGAAGTCTATCCCTTTGAGAACAGAAAAGATAAGCTTCTCCCTTTTGTAGAGGAGGGACAAAAGGTTGGGATAAAAAAGCTCAATAACACAAAGGCTAAGACCAGCCCTCCAAAAAAACTGACCGAAGCCGAACTTCTGACACTTATGGATAAACATGGAATCGGAACAAAGGCCACAGCTCCAACTCATATCGAAACAAACAAAAAACGAGGGTACTTCGAGACCAATGGAAAAACGGTTTCGATTTTGGATACAGGTTTTACCCTTATGCAAGGGCTTTTTCTCACTGTTCCCATTCTTGTCAGGCCAGATATTAGGGCAAAGATCGAAGCGCTGATCCAGGAAGTAGAAGATGGGAAAAAAAAGTTTGTAGTTGCTCTTGAAGAGGGTACTGCCTTGGTCAGGGAGATGTATGCCCAGCTCGAAGCAAATAAAAAGGAGCTGACTTTTAGCATAGCAGGCACTATTAAAGATGAAGCTGCTCTTGAGGACAAAAAAAACTATATCGGGACCTGTAAGACTTGTGGACATGTACTAAGGATCGTACAGACAGATTCAGGACGCTTTGTTGGTTGTACCGGTTATCCAGACTGTAGAAAGGCTTATCCTTTGCCGAAAACGGGAGCTTTGACCCTGCTCCGGAGCAAGGAATGTAAAAAGGAAGGAGCAGCTGTTCTGAAGGTAGGAAATAAATACAACTGGGCTGTAGGTATAGGGCCCTGCTTTAAGTGCGATCTTGAAAAGGAATGTCACCCTCCGGAAATTGTCGGACCCTGCCCGGAATGTGACGGAAGGATGTTCCTTATCAATTTCAAAGACAACCGTTTCCTGGCCTGTACAAAACGTTGTGGGTACACGCATTCAGTACCAAAAANNGAAAATTGACTATGCTTGGCGAAACTTGTGAAATATGTGGTTGGGTAATCTTCAGGTTAAAAGAAGACGGCAAAAATTCTGAAGAAGATTTCTGTTTAAACAGACGCTGTAAAGGAGGCAGAAAATACTGGAAAAAACAGGCTATGGAATTGAAGATAAGACTGAGGTAATTTTCTACAAGCCTGCTAGTAAACTCAGCAACAAGCATCACAAAAAGGAAGATTTCGAAATTATCTGCTGTAGGCTGAAAAAAACATAGGTAAATACTCATTAAAAGAGTATTAAATTAAAATAGCATAACTATCTTTGAAATCAAAGAATAATG
>PMJC01000442.1 GCA_003157235.1 Methanosarcina sp. | reverse complement strand
ATCAACTCTGCTTTTGAAAATTTGCTTGCAATAGTTAATGAGTATAGAAAAGCTTGAATGTTGAGTTTAAGCACAAAAATGTATTAATTTCAGTTTTATCTTTAACCTCTTAGCATCGCAAGAAACACATGCTACAATTAGTATCGCACAAAAAATATAGTATTTTTGATAGTATTGTTAGATAGCATCTCAAAAAAACAGTAGAAAAGGGATTAAAGCATGGAATTCAAACAAGGCGACTGGATACGTATTGAAAAAAAAGGGGCAGTATTTGAAGGCCAAGTGATGCCTTCAATGGAAGAATACATTACAATAAAAATGAAAAGCGGTTATAACGCTGGTTTTTCCATGAATAGTGTACAGATAACCCTTCTGGAAAGTAAAGAAAAAAATGCAAATAGAAGCATTAAAGGTTGTGAAGAATGCAAAAAGACAAGAGAAAAGCTTCCATGGCCTGAAAAAAAGCTTCATAAAGTAGCAATTCTTTCAACAGGCGGGACTATTGCAAGTAAGATCGATTACCGGACAGGAGCAGTTACATCCCAGTTTACTGCTGATGATATCCTTGCCGCGATTCCTGAACTCAGGGAAATAGCTGACTTCAAGGGCAAGGTTATCTCAAGCATCCTCTCAGAAAATATGAATTCGGAATCCTGGCAAAACCTTGCCCATGTAGTCGTAGAGGAAATACACACAGGAGCTGACGGAGTGATTATTACCCATGGCACAGACACCATGATGTACACTGCTGCAGCCCTTTCTTTTATGATAGAAACGCCTGTACCTATTGTTCTTGTAGGTTCCCAGAGGAGTGCAGATCGTCCCAGCAGTGACAATTCCATGAATGCAATTTGTGCAGCTTTGGTAGCTATAAGCGACATTGCCGAGGTTTCGGTTGTTATGCATGGCACAACTTCAGATGATTTTTGTGAGATTCATCGAGGCACAAAAGTCCGAAAAATGCATAGTTCTCGCAGGGATGCTTTCAAGTCTATAAATTCTCTTCCAATAGGAGTTGTAGACTACAATACGAGGGAAATAAAAACTTTCATTGACTATACTAAACGTGGAGAAAAACCTCTAAAATTCAAGCCTGGAATGGAGCCTAAATGTGCTCTTGTGAAGTTTATCCCAGGTGCAGATCCTGCAGTTCTTAACTTTTATATCGAAAATGGGTATAAGGGACTGGTTCTTGAGGGTACAGGTTTGGGTCACGTTTCTACTACCTGGATCCCTTTAATCCGAAAAGCCACATATGCTAAAATACCTGTTGTAATTACATCTCAATGCCTTAGTGGTAGAATTTGTGACCGTGTCTATGATACTGGCTATGATATGATTAAGGCTGGTGCAATTGAGGGAGAAGATACTCTACCTGAAACATCACTTGTCAAGCTTATGTGGGTTCTCGGTCAGACGAATGATTTTGATAA
The DNA here is from genome assembly GCA_003157235.1 of Methanosarcina sp. GTDB lineage: Archaea > Halobacteriota > Methanosarcinia > Methanosarcinales > Methanosarcinaceae > Methanosarcina. The sequence continues at coordinate 1,077 of PMJC01000442.1, read as the reverse complement.
AGTCGTTTCTATGCTAAGGGAAGACATTAGTGGAGAAATTACTGAGTCGACTCAAAAATGAAAGAGGAAAATATAAGGATAAATAGCAACTATTCAACGTTTGTGAAATAAATATCAATATTTATTTTTATTTGAGATTTAATGGGTAAGTTTTTTTGAGCTTATTTTCTGCAATTTTTGACTATTGATGGCTTATAAGTTTTGCGTGGGTTGGCAATTACATGTCCTTAACAACTCTAAATCGCTATTATAGACTAGCTCTGATACACTTAATAATTACAATGAATCAGAAAAAGAATCAAAAGGTGTGCTAATCCTTTTAAAACATCTCTTTTGCCCATTCATCAGGAGGAACTTTCAAATAGTGTTTATAGCAATTGAACCGTACACTGGTGCAATTAAACATAGATAACGTGAATTTTCATAAAGTATTTGAATGTACCTGATGACTGGGTCACAAAAAAATTATGTGATAAGAAAAGTTCCAAGAGATTTATTGCTCCATTTAGATCCATGTAACTCACGCTTCAATAACCATATTTCATAGTTCTGTTCAAAAGAGAAATTTAGTTTCGAGTTTCACATCTATAGCACTTTATATATTTGTGGTTCTTGCCTGTTGTTTTCAATTTCTTATCCCTGGTTTCTTTTGTTGATGATATCTATTAATTATTCTGTCAGATATTTTACAAAAGTATAATTCCCTATAAATTTGCTTGGTCTTGTTCTAATGTTCCCTCTTGAACTTTCAGAGTGGGACAGATCTAGACTTATTGAGTTATTTTAAAACTTTTCTTATAAAAACTTAAAATTGTAGTTAAGTTATTTAAATTTTGAGAATGTGACAAAAAATAGACATAGGTTCAAAGCGAAGTTATTTCAGGATTAAACAACCTCTTATTTCAATGAATTGTATATGTTCCTTATAACAAACCAAATAAAAACGAAGGTTTTCAAAATTCTTTAAAAAAATGATCAAAACCTAATGGGTTAGCATAGGCAATACTTCATAATGTAGTTAGATATGGAATTTGTTTGCCTTGTTGCCACTACTATTCATTGAAAGTTGAATTAATT
>PMJC01000106.1:8678-11100 GCA_003157235.1 Methanosarcina sp. | reverse complement strand
TTAGCGGTGCTTATTTTAATGCCGCAAAAATACCCTCTATAACGTCAAACCACTTTCTATTATTGTAGAAATTTAGGCTTTAATTCTATGGAAGATTTTGTTAATTGTATTTTTCTATTTTAATTTGATCAGCCTGATATTTTTTGCCCACTGCCTGATATCATTGAGGCTCATATAAATATTTCTCTTTGAGAAGGTCATAAACTATTTGGAATACCACCGTAACTGAGCATGGCGGAGGTCATGACGAAGCACAATTCCGTATTAATATCATTGACTGGGTAATTAAAATTCTCCTTGGGTCCCATTGCCACATATGTGCCCATTGGGATCAAGAGTAGGAGGGTGAAACATGCCCTTATTGATATTGTTCCAGGCTTTTAGTATAACTATGTTGGACTGTTTTAAGTCCACATGGCACTCTTAAAATAAATTACACAAACACAGAAATATGGTGTAGCTAGTCGTCTTTTTCTTTCCGTAGCCTCTTAAGTGCATCTTGAAGTATTGAGTATGTTTTCCCACCACCTGCGAAATAGTCCAAGTAAATTGTCAACTTTCCTTCATGCGTCTTTTTCTCATCACGGTGAGCAATGAAGAGCAAGTCTTCAGCCAATGGTCTTTCTTCTGCTTATGAAGATCCATTGCTATAATTTCCTATTAGATACGACCTTTCTCATCAAGCGCTATGTTAAGCGAAAGAACATTAACATAAGTTCCAGTGAATGGAAAGTTAATAGATTCTGAAAATACCAGTTTTTTGAGCTCTTCTTCCGGAAAATTTCGTGCTTTTGATACAGCAGGTATCTGTAGAAGTGCGGAATCCAGGCTGATATGTGGATCAAGTCCACTTCCTGAAGCCATAACCAGGTTAGAAGGTATAGAGCCAGTAACACCAGCTTCTCTTAGAGCACTAGTTCTGTTGGCTACCAGTCCTAGAAGAGCAGGGTTTGTAGGGCCTAAGTTAGATCCGCCGAAAGAATTTGGATCGGATCCACTTACACTAGCCGAAGGCCTACTCTGGAAGTACTGAGGTGCAGTAAAGTTTTGACCGATAAACTTAGAGCCAATAATTTTGTTGTTATTGCCAACGATAAGGTTCCCATGAGCCTGAGAAAGAAATAAGACCTCTGAGACGAGTGTCACCGCAAGGGGATAGAGAAGTCCGGGATTATAAACAACACTCCAAATAGTAACGTGGCTTTCTTAAGAGATTTCATGATCAATACTTCCTCAGGTATGCAGTAAACCAGTCAATATTAAACCTATTACCTTAATTCCTATAAAAGGAGAAATAATTCCTCCAAGGCCAAAGATGGTCAAGTTATAGGCGAAAAGCTTCGAAGCCGACATAGACTTGAACTTTACCCCAGCTAATGCAAGTGGTATCAGCATTGGAATGATCACAGCATTTAATATGACAGCAGAAAGAATAGCAGACTGTGGTGTTGCAAGACCCATAATATTCAGTACCTCAAGCTGCGGATATATTCCTATCAGAGCAGCAGGAATGATTGCAAAATATTTGGCGATATCGTTAGCTATAGAAAAGGTGGTCAGAGCTCCGCGAGTCATCAGAATTTGCTTACCTATCTCGACAATATCCAGCAATTTGGTTGGATTGCTATCCAGGTCAATTAATATTTGCAGCTTCTCTAGGCTGTGTGCCATTGTTCATGGCCACGGCTACGTCGGCTTGGGCAAGAGCAGGAGCATCATTTGTTTCCGTCCCCTGTCATGGCAACCATGTATCCTTCATTCTGATAGTCCCTGATTGAATCCTAAGCTTGTGATCAGGTTTTGCTTCTGCCAGATAATCATCTACTTCAGCTTCTGCTGCAATAGTAGCAGCAGTAAGATGATTATCTCCTGTGATCATAATCGTCTTTATTCCTATCTTGCGCAGATCTGCGAATCTCTCTCGAATACCAGTTTTTAAAATATCTTTGAGGAATATCACGCCAAGAATTGTCTCATTGCGAGCGACAACTAGCGGTGTACCTCCTTTAGATGCAATTCCGTTTACTTTCGCGTTCAGATCTGATGAAACTGTACCTCCACGCTCAAGAACGAACTTAATTATTGCATCGGAAGCACCCTTCAGGTAGATTATCTCGCCGCATTTTGCACTACTCACTCTAGTGGCAGCCGAAAATGGCGTGAAAGTGACATTCTCTGAAGAAATTGGAATTTTTTCGGTATTTTTCTGGATGAGATCAATAATGCTTTTGCCCTCGGGAGTATCGTCTGCAGAAGAGGACAGCAGAGCAGCTTCAATCAAGTCATCAGTTGATTGACCATCTACTGGCAAAAACTAAGTTGCCTGTCGGTTACCTAAGATAATAGTACCTGTTTTATCCAGTAGCAGGATATTTACATCTCCTGCAGCTTCGATTGCTCTTCCTGAGAGAGCGACGACATT
>PMJC01000106.1:8282-8670 GCA_003157235.1 Methanosarcina sp. | reverse complement strand
TACAGTGAGGCTGGCAGGAGAGCCTCTTCCACTTGAGGAGGCGCTATACGCAGAAACGGAGTAGGGTGCTAGCCACAACCACGAAAAATACAGCTGTCAGCGCAAGGAGTAGTATTCCAAGAGCTATTTCATTNNCAGTAATTCTGATAATTATCTCATTGGCAATAACTGTGGTTCCTCCGGTAACAACACTCCTGTCACTCCCTGATTCACGCACAACAGGTACTGATTCCCCGGTAATTGCTGCTTCATTAACTAATGCAACTCCCTTCACCACTTCCCCGTCTCCAGGGATTACTTCGTTTGTCTTTACAAGGACAAGGTCACCTTTCTGTAGATCGGAGGAAGGCACTTCGGTGAAAGAACTCTCAAAAGATTCTGATGTAAG
>PMJC01000106.1:0-8172 GCA_003157235.1 Methanosarcina sp. | reverse complement strand
GATAAGTGCTTCACGAATAAGTTTTGACTCAAAAGCACCTAACCTGGAAGATTGATTTCGTGGCATTATTAATTCCCTCCCATCATAATCAGGTGTTCGATAATAGGTCCGGTAGCGAATTGTGGGAAGAATGTGAGAGCACCTATGATTAGGATTACTAGAATCGTCCAAGTAGCAAATGAAACCGAAGCTGTGGGAAGAGTTCCTGAACTTGATGGAACTTTTTTCTTCTGCGCCATTTATTCTGCTATTGCTAGCATGGCAATTGCAGGGACAAACCTGCCTATCAACATTGCTATGCTACCTCCAAGTATGAAAAATGACTTTGTTGCGTCAAGCCCGGCAAAGACACTACCGTTGTTGTTAGACATGGATGCAAAGGTATATACCACTTCGGAAAGTCCGTGTGGGTCCGAATTTGCCATTAAATCTCCAACTTTCGGTAGAACAAGTGCAATACCCGAAAACAGTAGAACAAAAATTCCAGGGACAAGAACAGTTATGGCGGCCATCTTCATTTCCAATGCCTCTATTTTTTTCCCGAGGTATTCAGGGATTCGTCCAATCATAAGTCCTGCAAAGAAAACCGAAATCACCAAAAATCCGATCATAGTGTAGAACCCTGATCCTACTCCTTCGAAGACAACTTCACCGAGAAGCATCAGGAACATAGGCATCAGACCGCCTAGTGGAGTGAGCGAATCATACATACAGTTAACTGCACCACAGGAAGTTACCGTAGTAGATGTGGCAAAAAGCGATGATCCCCATAGCCCGAACCTGACTTCTTGTCCTTCCATGGATATTCCGGAAACGCCAAGTTCTTTAATCAGTGGATTGCCTGCTAGCTCTGCAGCATAGAGTGTACAGAATCCCAATAAGAACAACACTAACATAATAGAATGGATAATCCATCCTTGTCTCATGCTTCCGACCATTCTTCCAAAGACCAGAGGTAGAGCTGCAGATATTATGAGCATAAGAAAAATCTCTATAATTTTAGTCAAAGGTGTTGGATTTTCATAGGGATGTGCAGAGTTTGCATTGAAAAATCCTCCTCCGCTAGTACCAAACTCTTTTCTCGCTTCCTGAGAAGCTATTGGTCCCATTGGAATTGTCTGAGATACTGTCGGGCCGTATCCGGTGGCTTGTACATAAGGATCAATATTCTGAATGACGCCCTGGGAAACAAGCACGAGAGCAAAAATGAAAGATATCGGAAGAAGGATATACAAAGTGCAGCGAGTCATATCTACCCAAAAGTTGCCGATTTTATAGGTCGACTGGCGGGTGATACCCCGCATCACTGCAATAGCTATGCAGATACCTGTAGCTGCGCAAAGGAAGTGCTGGACTGTAAGCCCAGCCATCTGGGTAAAATAACTTGCAGCCGATTCACCACTGTAGACCTGCCAGTTTGTATTAGTAACAAAACTAGATGCAGTGTTGATGGCAAAGCTCAAATTAAAAGCCCCGAATTTTTGTGGGTTGAGGGGTAGAAAACCTTGAAGAAGAATTAGAACGANNTTATCAGGATCAGTATCTATTAATCTGTATATTACCCTTTCAAAGTGTCCCAGGATTCCTCGGGATAAATTCCCGGCAAAAACATGAAAAATAAAACTGCTAAACGGAAATGCCACTCCTGCAATGATAATCAAAAAAAGAATCATCATTACACTATCTGAGAGTATATATGGTGTTGTCATTTTAGAATCAATACCAAAATTTATTTACTAATCTTTATCCAAAATATGAACTGCTGGAAACAGAGATCTGGAAAACTATTAATTGTATTTCCTTTCTTCTGGATTTTCCGTGGTTATTGAACCTTGAATAAATAAAGTACAATTTTTAGTTCAAAACCATAGCTCACAGCTATTGCATTAGTTTGAAATTTATTCTATGCTCCATAGACAGCAATCGGAAAGCGTACTGTGATTAGAGGATAAATACTTTATTCTCCATTAAATATCATTTTCCAAAAAGTACATCGATTATGCCATATTAATACTAATAAAATTATATTTAAAACTGCAGCTGCCCCTTTGATAGAAATATTGAGCAAATCGTCAAATAAATTATTTATCCCTGTACACTTTTTGAATATAGAATACATGAAAATATTAGGACTAACGCAATTGAACTGAAATATCAGGAAAATTAAGCCCTTAACTACCCAAATATAAACTTAAACAATAGTCTATTTCACTTGTTGTGCACATCCAGTGCTTAAGTTCTAATATAACTAATCACAAAGCTCAAATTTGCTTTTTTTGGAAGATTTCAATAAATTCTTAAATTGAGTAAATCGCCAATCAATGTACATAATTAATTCGTGAAAGTCAAATGTTTATCTAAATCATCTTTAATTACCCTCTTTTAACCCAAGTTATTCTGGCGCATCAACATGTCGGATTTTGGTACTATGAATAAAACTTGCATAGAGTTTAATTGTAAACAGTAAATGTTCTATGAACTAAATTATTTTGGGCTTAGGAGGATAAAAGCCAAGGATAGGAAAGCTAGGTGGAAGAAAATTTGGCTTGTAGTTAGATGCAAACCACAAATGACAAATACGTAGTTTAATGTGAATATTCAAGTGATATGCATGCAGAATATTGCTTTTCGCTGTTTTGTGTGGTTTGAAAATAATTTCTCATTTAAAGTAACTAAACTAAAGAGAAATTACCGATTCAGAATGTTATTTTTCACACAAAATGTTTTCAAGTATTATATGTGTTATATCACATTTAAGAAGGTGATTTTGAATTGTCCACTCTATAATAACAAAGAGCTTTATTTAGTTTGATTAGAATCCCTACAAAATCCTTTGGCTGACACAGAATGAGATATAAATTACATAATCACATATTTATTTAAAGATCTTGATATTCTTTACAAGTTTCGTTCAGGAAGCTATTTTTGGAAAAAGGTCCAATATTAAAAAGAATATATATATAATAACAAGGAAAAGGGTTATTGTTTGCTTGTAATTACCTTCTTATTTGAATTCAAAACCTATTTCATCCCACAATCTAATAGGCAATACAATAAGTAATAAATACTTACAAGCAAGCTAATCATCCTTAGATATTCTTCCCACGATCTTTAAAACTTTCCGAATTGTATTTATGATCCAAATTTGATCGATTATTTGAAATATAAGATTCGATGAGTAAATTTGGAGTTATGAAATCAGCTCATTTTAAATAAAATAAGTTTTGGAATCAACTAGATACAATAAATTCAATAAACTTTAACTGTTAATAAGAGATAGTTAAAAACTCCCTGAATCAAATTTATAAAAAGTAAATGTCATACAATTTTTTATGAGAGTTCCCTGGTGAAAATCCATACAGATTAACTACAAAAATAACCGAAAGCAATAAAATTAAGCCAATTGATTAAGATTATTTGATTGTCGATATTATAATTTTTGCTTTAAACCATAAAACGTAAGTCCTATTACTTGGAGGGCATCAGTTCAACAGGTGAGGGATGAAAACTTTCAACTTTCTAACTGTTGACCTTTTTTAAATGTGAAAGTTTATTTATATAGATAGTTAGTTCATTATATAGATCACTATGCAATATAATCTTGATCATAGAAGCCATTCAGTGTACTCACTCCATTATCATTTCGTACAATGTATAAAATATCGGAGAAAGGTACTTTGTAATTCATTACTAATTGATTTCTTAAAAACAAAAATTCATAATATAAGTAAAACGTATGATGTTGAGGTACTGAGCATAGAATGTGACAAAGATCATTTTCATATGATTTTCACTTCAAAACCAACATTAGATATTCCAAAATATATCAATACTTTAAAAACTATAACTTCAAGAGAAATAAGAAAAGAATTTCCTGGAATTAAATCACTATTATGGGAAGATACCTTTTGGTCAAGATCATATTTCATCGCTACAACAGGTCAAGTGACTTTAGATATATTAAAAAAATACGTAGAAAGTCAAAATGAATCTAACTGTGAAAGTTAGAATACATCCAACTGGAGAACAAAAGGTGTTTTATGGAATGCATCGAATCAATGTAGATACCTCCATAATCCTTGTTCCCACTGATAGAAAAGAGCCAGTGAAAACTCAAAAAAGTGTAAAATATATTGAGCAACAGAGGAAACTTCCTAGATCCAAAAAAAATAATCTTGAACTCAAAAGAGTATATTCTACGGTACTTCAATAGGTTCTTAAAAAACTTGATGTTAATTATAAATCCTTTTTTGCTCTTTAGAAAATGGTTCTAAGAACGCCAGGCCCCCGAAGTTCCAAAGTAAAGAATATTTATAACGATTTCTTATAATTAAAGTGGATTCCATATGTTTATAGGGTATATTTCTTTTTCTCTAAGGCAAATGATACTAAATTGACCTTTGATTTGGGGAAAAATAAAAAATGATCAGTGGCCAACAATTGAAGAAAATAAACCCAACGAAAATTGCTCATTGAAACTTGGTAAAGATGACTATTGACATTGGTTTGGTCAAAACAAATCTTTTTCATTAGTTTTCATTTAATATAAATTTTGATTTGTAAGTTACTAAATAAAATCTAGTACATATATTTCTCGATATATTATATTGTAAGATGAAAAATGCCCTGGGATTAGGCTGTAATAGCCGATATTTGAATTTATGGAATGGATTAAATATTTATAATTACATTTGTCTGTTTATCCCACCGTAAAATTTTCCATTTTTGGGATGAATCTACATAGTATATCTATCACTGGGAAGCGGGATGGAAAATTAACTATCATAAGATTGTATTCACTAACATTCTACTTATTTCTACTAACATTAAAATGCACATAAATTTGGGGAAGGTTTTTTAATGGGAAAACAAATATTTGACAGAACAAAAACGATACTGAGTGTTTATTGATAGTTTTTTTTAGCATCCATGATGACTACAGTAAGTTCAGCTAATAACTGTAATGGGAAATGGGGATTTAATACAGATATTTTAAACGGAAATTGTAATGGAAATGCAAATCATGGTTCTGTTAATGGAAACAANNTATTGGAACATAGAAAACTACAATAAGAACACAGAAAACGTCAACTTCACCATCGGTAACGTCAACATCGGCAACTATAACTTCAACAACGATAATTTAAGCAACAATAACTTAGCCTTCAATAACGGCAACAACCGTGACTTTAATAGCTGTAACAGAAATGGGATAACACTAAACTTGTTTTCGCCCCGCCAGTGTAAAAAAATGGTTTTCGTGCCTTTTGCTGAGACTGATACCATTAATTCTACAGTAAAAGCATCGGGTTTTTTTTATTTATCAGAATTTTTGATTATTTTTCAATCCCCCATTGCAATTTTCTACAACTATAATGTTCTGATCTTCAGACTTGCTGTTGTGAAGTTCGATTTCATAAATGGTCATGCTCAATTGTTGCGGAGCTGTTTGAAATCAGTCTTGATTCGTTTGCCGATGATATCGGATGAATTGCCTATAGTCACTTTCATTTTTTTGCCTGGCTATCAACTCTGCAAAAGCTAAAGTGATTTTCCAGAGAGTTTACTCCCTGGTAAAATCTAATTTTTTTCTTGGCTAACTTTATTCTTCTGCAAAAGTTGCATGCAGCTTATCTTCTTCTTCCTTTGACAGGTTAGAAGCAATGAGTTCGAACTTTGTTTGTTTCACAGCTTCTACTACCTTATCTTCAACGACGCCGGTAGTCATCAGAAACAAAGCTGAAGTTCCTTCAGTAACTTTGCCACGAATCGATTGTATAAAATCTTCATCAATTCCAATATGTGTCATGGAACCGGAAAGTGCACCTATTGCAGCCCCAGTGACCAAGCCCAATAAAGGAATAAAAAATATCAGCCCAAATAACATGCCCCAAAATGCACCACTCAGTACACCTGCACCGGTTAAATCAGCCAAATGCTTTGTTTTTGGTTTCTTTTTTCCCATAGGCCATGTGACTATAGCCACATCGTTTAGTTTTATCAGTTGCTTCTTGCTTAAATCTTTGATCACTTCAAGTGTATTTTCTGCACCTATAGCGGTTTCAAACTTCAAAACTGTTAAGGTTGCCATTCCTAAACTCCTTTCATGCATTCATATTTATTTCTCGGTTTATCGTACCAGTCCCCAGACACCAAAATATACTCTTGCGAGTAAATTTAATTCGAGATAATATCCCAAAAGATTTTCACAATCAAAAAATTAAATATTAATATTTTTATTTACAATCTTCGGAGCCATTACTCTGCCACAGCTACGTCTTTACCATCGTCGGTCTTTATAACCACTACTTTTTTAATAACTATAACTTTACCATCGTCGGTCTTCATGCCCACTACTTTTTTCATAGCTATTATTTTACCGTCGTCGGTCTTTATAGCCACTACTTTTCCCAAGGCTTTTTCGTTACCCCCTTCGGTCGTCATAGCCACTATTTTTCCCACAGCTATTTCTTTACCATCCTCGATCTTCATAGCCGCTACTTTTCCCATTGCTATATCTTTACCATCGTCAGTCTTCATAGCCACTACTTTTTTCATAGCTATTTCTTTATTATTCCCGTTTTCTACACTTACTACTGCAGCGGTCACAGACATTAAAAACAAATTACTAGCAAAACACTAAGTGTCTTTTTCATTTGTCAGAACTCCTTTTGATTTTCGTTTTATTCATTTCAATAAATATATCTACAAATATTGAAACAAAACTTAACTGACTGCTCGTAAAAAACAAGTACCTTTTTTTCTGAACAGTAATAATTAATAATGATGTTTTTTATATTAAGATTATTAGACTAATAAAATAATAAATGTAGGGAAGTTCACGAATGAATCCACAAGTTTAAAGCGCATTTCTGCATTAAAATGAAGAAAATTAAAATATCAAATGCCTATCAATAAAAATTCAAGAATGTAATTAACAACAGAATTCCTGTAATAACAGGTCAGTACAGTATCTTCATGTATATGTTGTCTTTTGCATCAATAAAGGAAATATGCCGATTTGACGCAAAGGCTATTGAATTTATGGAAACAACCAAGATTGCAATGTACATTACGAAATAAAAATACTCAAGGTAGATAACCCTACTTATGGGAACTCTAGCTCTGAGAAAAGAGTGGGCAATGATAAGAGTAAAAAGAATTGAGATGCAGTAGCCCAGGACTCCATGAGAACTGAAGCCAAAATAAGTTTGATTTTCACCCTTGGTAATTATTGTAAGTACTGCAAAAAGAAGAACGACTGCTACTATTACAGGTAGAAGATCACCATCAAAGGGTGATTTAAAGTCCCTTTTGATATCGATGTTAAAGTAAAATTCAGGTGCATTGGAATTTGCAAATTTCCCTAATCCAATATTGGTATTATTAGCATTAACTCTGTAACTGAAAAATGTTTTTTGTGGATTCCAACCATCAAGCACGAAAGGGCGTCGCAAACCTGGAAGACTCTCTGGAATCAAATTATCATAGAAATCAAAGTCCGGAACCAAGATGCTTTCTACAGAATTGTTACTCAATACCCTGATCCATACATCTTTCCCTGTCAAATGGGTATTTTGAATATCAAACTGCTGGCGCAGAGTAGTCTTAAAACGCCAGCCTATGATCCCTATGTCCTTATTCACATAGACTTTTTCAATTGTAGTTTCTTTTGAATCCGGAAAACTAAAGTCAGGAAGCTCTTTCCAAATCCCTAGGCCTGAAATATTTTGCCAAATATATCCGGTTATTAAGACATCATTAGCATTCAAGAATTCCATGGACTGGAGAAAAAATCCTGTAGGAATTTTGGGTGTTGTTGGATTCACATCGACGTGATGCAATATCGTTTCAACATCTTCCCTGGCGAAAACAACAAGATCCCCATTTCTGCTATCAAGAACGGAATTATTCATAGTAAAGTGCCACAAGAAGCCTATCCCAAGGATACAGAGGAGTGTAAAAATAACCGCGAATACCCAAAGTCCTTTATGATTATACCTATAAATGGATACAAAAAGCAGGCATAGAAAGAATAAAAAAGCAAACGTTGCAAACACTATAAGAATAATGGAATGTGTTTGATCTGTTTTTTTGTTCAGTAGAGTTTCTTCTTGAGGAAGGACAAAACCTAGAGTCCAGTCTGTGGAAGGAATCTTTTTTTGAAATACC
>PMJC01000300.1:6545-8113 GCA_003157235.1 Methanosarcina sp. | reverse complement strand
AGATGTAAAGTAGTTGTAGTGAATGCAATAGAGTGTAAAAATATCTGTTCATAAATGCATAAATTTTGAATAAATGGTTGAAAAAATAAATAATAAAAAGTCTGTAAATAACCTTTTTTGATACATCAGCCGGGATTCGAACCCGGGTTCGAGCGTTGGCAACGCCCGGTGATGACCGCTACACTACTGATGTGATGTGGTGCCCAGACCCGGATTCGAACCGGGGACAACTGCCTCTTCAGGGCAGCGCTCTCCCACTGAGCTACCTGGGCAAACAGATCCTCTTAAACTACACCTATTTTATACTACTTAAAAAGATAATGCTCTCCAATTTTATTTAAAACATCCAAACGTTTCAGTGGGCCCGCTGAGATTCGAACTCANNAAGGCGACGTCATAACCGTCTAGACCACGAGCCCGTTTTGTTATGTTTTCATTTATTACACCAAGGTACAACTGCATAGACACATCATCATTTATATAAGTTTTGGGTGGTACAACCTTGTTCTACACGAATCAGCTTTCAAAAAGGTAAAATAGTTGTATCTTTTGGAATAGATTTTCCTTTCTGGTTCCAAATGAAAGATATTTTACTTAGAGTTTTTATTATCCAAGAAATGTCTTAAAAATTCTTTATGTTTCCTTGCAGTTTTTGTAATTATATTTATTGCATAAACTATTTACATTTGTAAAAACAAATGTGAAGATTCCTATTTACCTTGAGTGCTTTTTTGTGGAACTCTGGCCAAATCTTATCCGCTAATTGTTGTATTTTCATCTGATTTTTTAGCAACTAGTTAGTCTACTCAAAATCCATTCGAAGATATCGATTTTGATGCATCCCGGCAAAGATGGCTATTGGAATTGTTTTGTTCAAGCTAAATCGTGAAATTTTCTATATCTTTTATTATTTCACTATTCTAAAGATAGCTACCTCTATTTTTAAAATACTCTTTTTATTTCCAGTGTCATCAAACGATAGATCTAATATAGAATTTCGATAAACTCCTAAGTTTCTTCATAGCCACATAAATAGTATATAAAATGACTCGTAAAAAACAGAGGGTTATCAAAATATTCTAAAATATATTTATTTGCAAATAGTTAATATAATGGATGAAGTAGTGATATAACCCTACTACAATATATGACCTTAATCAAATTAATTCTATTGTTGCTGAATTTATCGTTTTTGGCTGAAATGAAACTGAATGCTGCTATCCTTTTATAATCAATGATTTTCAGATGGATCCATCTCATTTGAAAGCAACTCTCAAATACGAGATATTTGCGATCTAAAATAAAGGAATTCGTTACTCTTAAAGAAGATTGTCTGATAGGCGACAACACAATATTGGATAAACTTTATTCTGAAAGGATAAATTTTATTAGGGATCTGTGGAGTGGAAAACATCGTCCTACTGTTGAGGGAGTTGTTTTGATTACCTTGGTTTAGCTAGTTTATGAATTTATATCAGATGTTATTTTGGCAGTGTCGCAGACTTGCTGTAAATTCAAAATCAAATTTTTGTGTATTATGTATAATTTGGTTCTTCAGATGTGAAATT
>PMJC01000300.1:0-6511 GCA_003157235.1 Methanosarcina sp. | reverse complement strand
CAAGAATGATAGTTTCCTTGATATGCTTGATGAAACCAAAAAATGTGGATTTAAACCGAAAATTCATTCTTTTTGATGAGTGTATGCAAGATTAAGGACATCAAAGCTTCGGGGATAAACAATGTTATTTCTGACAAAGTTGAAATCAAATATTTTGGTGAATCCTGATAAGACAAAAAAAATAGGCTGGTATAAACATCTTAAATCCCTTTCATGAAAAAATTGTGGTTCATCTGAAAGTATATGGATTTGTGAAAGTATTTAGGATATTTCAAATAACGAAGACACTTAATAATGGGTTACAGATGTGCTGGATAGGAAAAAATCACAGGGTAAAGATCTGCTTAAAAAGTCCTGAAAAATTGACAAATATCAGGGGGAATAAAACAATCTTGGGTTTTGGAAAGTGTCAGTTTAGACTAAAAGAGTCCCATAGAGCAGATACAATGTTCTAAGTGGGAGCTTTTATGAGGCTGAAGTTATAACAAAATCATAAACGGGCTTCATTGATTATGAGAGAAATACAATACTCATAAAGTGGTCGAAAAGGCATATATGAGCCACCAAGATACAACTCAAGAATATTTTGATAAATCTCTAAATTTTGTCATATGCTCATAAAATGTTTTATTAATTATTCGTAAGAAATAAGAGATTTATCAATATCTCTTTAAATTTATAATCATATTGAATAAGTTTATGAAAAAATGTTTAGAACCCGCGACTGCAAAAGCCCTAATTATTTTAAATCATCCCACTTTTGAATCAATTCCCGAGGGTAATATTCTCTTGGTCACCATCTATTTAAAACTGACGCACTTTGACTTCGAAATCAATGCCATTAATCCGTTAATTGTCTGAAATATGATTTTGAACTGCATAATTTATATACTTGATTTTGTATTTCAAGCTCGTAAGTCGTATATTTGATTGCTTGTCAATTAGAGATCTAAGAGGTGGATCTGAGAACCCAATGACATTAAACCATTTAATTGTCCACAATTAAATTTGATCACAAAGTCCAATGAGCTTGATTTTGTACTTCAAGCACGTAAGTTCTAAGTTAGTTATTTAGATCTTAAAAGGTTTTGTTTACGGACTTTGAGTCGGAGGCTAATGAAAATGAAAGCAAATTTTCTCAACTATATAATTTGTGTATTAATAACAGTACTACTGACTCTTGGAATAATAACAGGCACTGTATATGCTTTAGATGGACAGTTGGGATACGGAGGCAGAGTATATTCAGACAACGGNNCAGACAATGGGTATTCAGACAATAAGTATTCAGACAGAGGGTATTTAAACAAAAGGTATTTAGACAGAGGGCATCCAGACATCGGGGATTCAGACAGAGAGTATCCAGACAGAGGATATCCAGACAGAGGGTATCCAGACAGAGGGAATTCAAAAAAAGGTTATTTGGATAGGGGGTACCCAAACAACAGATATTTGGACAACAAAAATTTAAATGCTGGGAATTCACATATTGGGAATCCAACTAATGTATCTTTAAATACTAAAAATTCAAGAAACCGGGATTCAAATATTTTTAATTTAAATACTAATGATCTAAGAACAGATAATCTGAGTGCTGGAGATCTAAGTATCAGAAACTCAAATAATATACATTCAGGTATTGTTAATTCTAGTACTATAAATTCAATTAATGTAAATTCAAANNCTCACAAACTGCAAATTCAATTAAAGGTTATTCAAATATCTTAAATTCAAATACCGAAAATTCAAGGATCGATAATTCAAATACTCTAAATTCAAGTATCAAAAACTTACATACAGAGAATTCGAGTAATATGGATTTTAATATTTCAAATTCAAATACTGAAAATTCGAGCATTGGAAACTCACATACTACAAATTCAAGTAAAATGGATTCAATTATCTTAAATTCAAATATCGGAAATTCAGATTCTAGCCATGGAGATGGGAGTTCCAGTTACTCTAGCAGTTCAGGGATGAGCCTTTTTTCCAGAGAGCCAGAAGGCAATGTTGCTTTCAAGGAATTCGCCACCAAGAATGCCATAAGCGGTAATCATATAATTTATGACTTCCCTAGAAACAGTACATGCATTTTATTTATCGAATATGATGCAGAAAGAACATTTATTAAAGCAACAATCACTGTTGAAGAACTCAAGAACAAGTCTGTTTTTATTCCCAAACTTCCTCTCGGGAGAATATATAAACAGGTAAATATACGGATAGAGGATAAAGGGGGAGAGCTTACTACATCCCTGAAAAATGGGTTAATAGGATTCAGAGTTGAGAAAGCATGGATTCACGATAAAAATGTCAGAGAATCCATGTTAGTCCTCCAGCGATATAATAAAAGTTGGGAACCTCTATACACTGAAAAAGACGGAGAAGATAATGATTATATATATTTTAGATCTAAAACGCCTGGATTTTCCTCCTTTGCAATAACTGAATATCCAGGAGAACTAACAAAAAATGGAGCTCAGGCTGAATCAAAATTAAAGGATACTCTAGGAAGTCTGGGAAGGACAGGAGAGGTAGCAATAAACGGAAGTTCAAATAATAATAGAGCAAAACAAGCAAGAGAGGTAGCCAAAATATTAATGACAATATCCTTGCCTCTGATCCTAGCAGGGTATTTTGTTGTTAGGAGAAAACTCTGAAAAATTTTACTTTTCTTATTTCCACAGTTACATACACAAATATGGATACATAAATAAAAATTTGTATCTTGGTACTTGGCATCTGTCCGATATATGTTCTTTTGTCAGAATTTGTGGGAAATATATACTACTTTTTATAAAATATTTTCATTTTTACCCACAAACTAAAATCGAGAGTTAGAGGACATCTCAAAATTATGCTCTGTTTCCCTTATATTTTTTTGGTTTATTTCAGTTCAGGATAAAGCCCGATAAGTCTGTAAGAACTACCTCTCTTCAAGTATTGAGCTACTTCTTATACCGATTTTTCTGGATTGAATTCCAGGAATAAGTGAACTTGATATTCCCCAACTTCCATAGTATTAATTTGTAGCCTTGCTCCGTGCAAAAAGTAATGAAGATAGACACGCAATATTTTTTAATTCGATTATTGAGTATTAATATTGAGTCAATACTTAGGAACAAACACTATTTAATAAATGATCTGGCCATAACTATGGCTAAAGCTATTTAATCCCAATGTGTATTAAATCCCGGTCATATATGGGTGACATCACCTCTTACCATAGTGCCAAAAAAACATATTTTAGAAAAAAGCGATGATTTAGAGGATTAAACGAAAACAAAATGATTCGAGGGTCCATTTCATCCCCTAAATAAAGGACGTGGGATTCTTGACCCTCTGCACTCCAGAAGCAATAAACAGAAATACTTACTTTACTGCTTCAATTTCAAGAACAATTATAATGTGTGATTTTCCAACTCCGAAAGATTAGAGCAAAACAACATTTCTTGCATTAAGTATAAATTTCAAGGTTGCAAAGTTGTCGATGATTTTTTTATCAATATACAAGTGAAACTCAAAATAAATTTCTTCAATGGGCTTTTCACAGAAAGAATGGCACTTTTCATTATTCTCTCAGTTTCAATATTTTCCATCTGCTTTTTTCTTTTTCAAAAAAATAAAAAATTTCAATTGTTTTTTTGCTGCCCCTTGTAGCAATTTTGAGGAAGTTGTTTAGGGTCTTTTCATTAGTATTTGTTTTTAGGTAATGAAGGTCATTGTGAAGTATTATAATAGATGAATTTGTTCATGATGAAATTCCTCCACTGAAAGTTTCATAAACTTCAAAAGACCACTCTTCAACTTCAGAGCCTGAAAATTTCAATTGAATCTGCGAAATTTCCTGGCATTTTAAATTAATCTTCAAAGTCTCACTTCGAAGACCCTGGAAATATTCCTTTTTCTTGCAAGTCCATATTTTTCCAGAATTGTTCCCTGTTCACAAAACTTTCGTAATGAATATAGACTTCTACATTTCCTTCGAGTATCTGAAGCTCTGTGCTTTTTCCTGAAAACCTGTAAGAAACAAAATATTTATTCTAAAGAGAAGTAATAAAAAAGTCCTTTGGGATTTTTCTGATTTTCTTATGGACTAATTTATAATGAGGAACCTAACCCAAAGGGTTCAGTTCTACTCCTCAATAAAGTTCAAGATTATTTTATAGGGAACTTAGTGGTCAATTGAATTTACCCTTTTCAATGATTTGTGAACTTGGAGTTCAGGTCTTCGAGAGGAGGTGAACATTTTCCCAATAGGGGATCTCCCCCTCTTGACCCCCCCTTCTATATTTTCAATATTGTCGTTCGTCTGAGGCCTATAAGACTTACATAAGCTGGATAGGATCCTTAATGCTTGAACAAAAAACATCATTGAACTGTGGGTATATTCCGAATCTGAATTATTACGACTCTTCTGATTATAGCCGATTTCATGTTTTCATAGAGTATTTCCTTTGATTCTCCAAAGTACTCAAACACGTCCTACTTGATGAGATAGAGGGTATCTATTCTCAGTGTAAATTCAAAGTACATCATCCTGAAATATCCAAAAATCAGGTTGAAGCAAAATCATTTTTCCTCTCCATCAATTTCAATTGCTCCCATTTCTATCAGTTCTACCTGGGCTGATATTCCTGCTCTATTTTCATAGCTGAGTACAGCAGATACCCCTTTTGGTCTGACTTCTCTTAATAAAGCCTTTGAAGATAGTTTTTCCTCCCTCAAAATCTATTTATTTGATTTCTAGCTGGAATCGAGTAGCAATATAGAGGCTTTAATCAAGTTTTTCAGATTTGTAAGGTTTGAAAATATCTAGGTTGCTTTTTCTTCCTAGAAGTTTCACTGATGCTCAAGTTTTATAAGTTTAAACTCGCATCAAAAACATTTCCTCCTTTTTCAGCATAATTCAAAATACTCTTACTTTTCCCACAGATTATGAAAGGGGTAATTTTAATCCACGGAAAATGGAAGATTACTCATCGCCCTTAATGCAATTTCAAGTGATTTTTTTAATTCTTTTGGCAACTGGGAATTGAGATGAATACTACGCCAGAAAAAAATAAATCTTCAACATTACTTTTTTGCGAAAATCGTGAAAATGGGTGAAATTTTACTGAGTATATGAGCCAGTTGGTGATGTACTGTCTGAGCAGACTGATAAATTTTACTACGGCTTTTTTAAAACTCCATATCCGAGCCAGAAGTTCTATACTCATACGTCTTATTGGCAGTTTTTAAGCTTACTTTCTCCCTTAACCTATTGGCGAGTTTACGTCTCAGAGAATGGGATATAATGTTCTGGAAAATTGTTTGAAGATGCAGATTACCTTATTGCCATATATGTGAATTTTCAAGATACTTGAACTTCCAGATGTTTTGGCACTGGAGCAGAAATCTCATTTCTAAGGCATTAAATCAAAATTTTTGATCATGAACATGAATGATGGAAATAGTTGAAAAAAACTTGTTGAAACAAGAGCTATGAAGCCCCAATTAACCACATATTCTCTGAAAGCTCCGGTTATTTGAGAGTTTCCTATTTAATACTCCCTTGTAATCATGTAGTCTGCGATCTGGAGGAGAATCTCTTTTTCAGGGCAGTCTTCCAGAGCATCTAGTTTTGATTTGCCCTCGTTTATGTATGAAATTGCAAGATTCTTTACGTAATCAATGGATCCACACTCTGTTAGAATCCTGACGGTTTCATTCGTTTCTTCCAGAGTAGCTTTTCGTTTACCGAATATGTCTAGTTTTACACCTTTTGCGAATGCGTCGATTACGATAAGAGTATGCTTCCCTTCCATAAGGTCGCTACCTCTTACTTTTCCGAGCACTTCCTGTGGAGTGACCATGTCCAGAACGTCATCATACATCTGGAAACCGATTCCTATAAGGCGTCCATACTCGGATAATGCCTCTGCAACTTCATCAGAAGCTCCTCCGAGAAGAGCTCCGATCTTGGCTGCAGCTGCGTAAAGAACTGATGTCTTTTTTTCCACCATCTCAATATATTCGCATTCTGTAACCCTTTCTCTCTTCTCAAATTCAATATCAAGCCACTGGCCTTCGCATATTTCAGTACAGGTCTTTGAGAGAATATCAATGCATTTCAAAATCCTTATAGGTTCATTTTCAACCTTTGACATGATCTGGAAAGCTCTTGAATAAAGGGTATCTCCTGCAAGAATCGCACCTGCTTCACCCCATATTTTATGGACCGCAGGCATTCCCCTACGGATATCGTCTTTGTCCATTATGTCATCATGGATCAAGGTGAAATTATGTACAAGTTCCACGGCTACTGCTGTCGGTAAAACAGATTTTAAATTTGACCCTACAGCTTCAGCTGCCAAAATAAGTACTGCTGGCCGGAGACGTTTTCCTCCAGCATCAACCAAGTAGCGAGAGGCTTTGTAAAGTTCTTCTGGATGAGTTATCGGAAGTAGCTCATCAATTGCAGCATCTACATGGATGCTTCTTTTTCTGATCTCATCAGTCAGCGTCATAT
>PMJC01000270.1 GCA_003157235.1 Methanosarcina sp. | reverse complement strand
TAAACCAGGCGCTGCAGCTTGTGGCAAACAGTACTGAATACACAACTGTACACCTTGAAGGACCTTTTACATATGTAATCAACGACACTATCCTGATTGGCAACAATACAACTCTAGAAGGAGATTCTACTGCCGTGATCAAACTTGCTAACCACGCAGGTTGGCCAACGATGAAACCTCTTATCCAGCAGAAGAGCCCCAAGGGAAATGACAACATTACAGTAAGGGGCTTTGAGGTAAATGTAAACTATGAGGGTAATAGTGAAATTCTGTTGGGTAGAGGGTTCTACAATGTCATGTACTTAGTTCGCTGTAATAATGTAAAAGTATACAATATGTATATGCATGATGGGAACGGGGATGGACTGAGGATTAACCAGGGTAAAAACGTGCAGTTTTACAACAACACTATATGCATGCTAGGACACGACGGCTTGTATGCAATTATGTGTGAGAATGTGGAAGCCTGGAACAACAAAATAACCTGCAGGACAAATAGCGCTCTTAGAATATGGAACTCTAATGAAGTAAAATTGCATAATAACATAATAGATTCTTTCTATCATTGGAGTGCAGGTGGACCGGGTATTCAGATCGAAAAGAGTTCTGGAATTATGGATAATATAGAAGTCTACGATAATACTATCCACAATACATATGGACCTGGAATCTGGTTTTTTAATTATGATACCTCTCTTACTACCAGAGATCAGGGAAAGAATATCCATATTNNCATGACACCCTTATCGAAAACAATGTATTTGATGGTGTATACAATGCAGCCATTTTAATCATGAAACCCAATGATTACTCATTTAATTATTCACCAAAAGAAGTGTACAGGACCAGTGTAATTAATAACATAATCGTAGACACTCAAAAGCGGACAAAAAAACCTAGCGGAACAGGATATGCAGTTATCAATTATCTTCCTGAAACTCATACCATTATTCTGGAAAATAACTGCCTTTATAATAATGCTGGCGGAAATTACATAAACGCGAACTCAACGACTGATATCTATGCAGACCCTCTCTTTGCAGATCAAAAAAAACACGATTATCATCTGAAATCAAAAGCAGGTCGCTGGGATGGAAGTGGCTGGGTAAATGACATCATAAGTTCTCCGTGCATAGATGCCGGATATCCTTCATCAGATTATTCTAATGAACCGCAACCCAACGGAAACAGGATCAATATAGGCCCTGATGGGAATACATGGTCCGCCTCCAAATCAGAATCGCGTTTATCAGCACCTATATTCCCTGCTGAAAGCTTCATTAATAATATAATTAGAATTCATGCTCCTGTTTATGATCCATTTGATGGAGAGAAAAATATATTTTTGACATGAAGTTTTGGTGATGATACAATTTAACAATCAAGAATCCTGTGAATGTACATAGCAGAATGGAAAATATCATTTAACTTAAAAGTAAAGAATGATGTTGGAAGTACATAATACAACATAATCGAACTGTAATATTGTAACTGCTTTGAAATTTAGATTATTACTTTTTCTGTATCGCTATATATGGAAGACGTTGCTAACATTGGAATTAACCGATAAAAACATGGATCAAATAATTTTTGGTCTTTGGAATTGGGGGACAAAGCACTTCCACATCCAAAAATCCTGTGTAGAAGGGTAGTAAAGAACGAAAGAACACTGTTGAGATTAACTAATAAAGAATACTGCAGAAGTAATTCAGTAAAAACTTTAGGTATATCAAAGTGAAAAGTAAGTGAACATTATTAAGACTTACGCACTTGAAGTACAAAANNAAATAGATTGTATAATTGTGTACATCTGCGGAAAGTGGATTTAGACAATCTTAGGATTAATGAGATTGATTTCTTCAAGTGCTAAGGCCTAATAATTAACGTCTATGATCCTCTTTCTTTCCTTGGTCCTCAAGTAAATGTTAATACTTTAAAAATTAAGTAGAATGGATTTATATCCAAGGATATTAATAGATCTACGAAACTTAAATTCAAAGTTGAATCATCGAAGCTTGGAAAGCCTAAAAAAAGGAAATAAGATAAATAAAGGAACAAATTTTTCGTATATGTTTATTTTTTTTCTGTAGGTATAGAATATCAAGTAAATTAGCCGAAACTAATTATTTTTGGAGCAACTAATTTTTTAGCAAACTAGAATTAATTTATGAGCTTACGACGGTCTACAGATATTTATCAGAATATGACTGCATAAAAATGGCAGAGACCTTTTATTATGTTCTGGTTTCAGATTCTACCCCCAATAATGCAAAATAATAAAATTTTAATTTCATAGAATTAATTTTTTTGCTAATGTCAAGAGGGAGTTAATCGATAGAGATTTCAATAATAAAAATTATTTTTAAGGCGATTTAATAATTTCTTTGGCGAAAATATTGCTTGAAAAGCTATAGAAGATTCCTATAAGCTCCAATTTTTGACTGTTTGTATATAAAGCTTATATAAGCAATTTGTTGAAATCAGAAGTTTATCGAAATTATCTATACTCATTCCATGTTCTTTATAGTATCTCTTACTCATTGTAACTTTTGTGGCGCTATACTAAATGTGAACTCTCACAATATGCGCCTCACTCTCATGAGTTAAGGTTGCTATAACCTGTAATATTGAATCTGGAGAATCGCGATAAATTCCTAAATTTTGTCACATGCAGACAAATGTAGTGTAAATAGATCGTGAAAATAAAAGGTTTATCGAAATCCTCTTTAATTCAAAATTAAAATGCTTGAAGCTACCATCAACCTAAGTGATGGAGTAGATTCGGCCCACCTACTCGGTTTGTCAAAACTCAGAAATGCTATATTCTTGTTTTGACCATCTTTCTTTAATCTAGCTAAAAGTTAAACTCTGATTGCAGCTTTTTCTGAAATTCCTTAAAGTAATGTTTCATTGTCTCAGCTGTCACATTTCCAACGAGACCATTAAAATATATCAAATAGTTCTAAGAAAACACTTTTTTTCGATATGTTGTTCACACTTATAGTACTTTATTAAAAAGGAAGTCTCCCACCATTATTTGTTGATGTCTTCATGATTAAATTTTCAGTGTAATGAATGCTGCATTTTTATGTATTGGGGCAAGTCTGTCTTTGTCTCACAGAGAATAGAAAGATGCCGAAAAAAATAGATAATAATCGACATTTCAAGGATAATTCATTAGTTTTGCGACAACTAGGCCCTGTTCGAGCCCAAGATCCTCCGCAACGCATTCACATTTTGTAAGAAGCATATAAGCAGTAGGCCCAAAGTTATGTTCTGAAAGAGTTTCATAGTTAGCCATTCCTTTGCTGATGATAAGGGTCGCATCTTTCATAGCTTTGAGAAGTTCAGCTGGAGCTTCTTCGATCAGGACACCTATAGCATTAGAACCGGTAGTCAGGACCTGGTCAACTTTTTTATCCACTTCAAACTTTTTTACCTCTTCCAAGGTTACATCTGTGAGAATTGGTCCGCCCCTAACTACAAGTTTAATTTTCCCTCCAAGTTTTTTTATAACATCAAAAACGAGCATATCGAAGAAAATCTCTCCACAGTTGTCGGCAATGTAAACGACATTCTGCAGGAGGCCGAACATTTTAGAAGTATCATCTACGTCAAGTCCGTGTTCGAAAAGTTTCATAAACACAGTCTCGAATCCCACTTCACTGGCATTAAAGCCCATTATACCGAAATCAAAATAATTTGCAATCACGGATGAAAGCACTGCCCGCCTAAAAACTTCCCTATCTTCAGGAGAATTCTCATAAATTTTTTGTTTTGCTTCGGTCAGGACCTTCAGTGCAGACCGGTTGATAAGTTTCTTTGTCCCAGCATAAGGGTCTTTGTCTCCCAGAACTTCATAGCATTTCCGATGGATTTTAGTTGCTATGGATGCAGATACTGCTTCAGGATCATAATATTTATTCATAACTCCAAGGCATTCATGGATTGTCTTGTTTATGAGATCCTCATCGTCTGTCGAAAGCTTAGACTGGAAGTGTACTCTTGAAAGTAGGCAATAGATACAACGTGGGTTCATCTTCATGGAGATATTTCCTGTTTTTGATCCGGAATAAATTTTTCAAGAATGCTACTGAAATTCTGCAGCCAATGTTATAAAATTTGCCCCTCTGATGTAATGAAAGTCAAAGATGTAAACTATAAACAACCAGGCTTTTATAAATAATATAATTAGAAATGAAACACTGAACTGAGATGATATTATGTGTTACCCGTAACTATTGTTGATGGTAAAATTGTCATGGCTAGAAGCTATCCTACAAATGATAAGTTTCTAGACTTATAATATCTATTGGGATCTCCAAAATTTATCATTAATTTTACTAGCAATTGGCTGCAATAACCAAAAACCCTGTAAATTATATACATCTCTAAGTTCCTTAAATTCATGAATGTACATGAAGTTATTTACAGTCAAGTCAGCAATTAATTAAACTATTTATTTGTTCATTAAATAGTTCATCAAATTCTTAGCAAATGATTTTGATTTAGCTACTATGTATATTACTTCTGAAACCTCTCTGAATCACACAACTAATTGAATGAGTTATGTTGAAATTTCATTCATTATAACTTCACAAATACAGTTTAGTGAGTTTAGATTAGTTGAATAGAATGGAAGGAATATCAATATTATATCCAATTGCTCCGCCTTTTTGACCATAATGTATGGCTGATGTGTTTTTGAGTTATCCAGTATAACTATGATATAGGGATTATTCCAGTTGAATACCTCACAGCTTGCTGCAGAATGGGAACTCCCCAGATAACTTTAATTAACTAATTGATATACATTTTAGGCTATGTAGAAATTCTTAATTTAATGCAAATTATTTCTACTATCTTTTTATTTGCGTTGTAGACTCTCAGTTTAAGTTTCACTTATTTGACTTGATTATGGAACTTCTTTTCCCGAAGTACTTCTCTAAACTTCCTATTGGCAGCAGAGAAGGTTGTCTCCACATATTTCTTTGATTGTATTTAATTTAATCAAAAATTAAGTGCAGCTATTTTCTGCATTTTCCCCAAATTTTCGTGCTCTTTCTTTTTTTACAGGTATGGTTGAGTCTGCTCTGATTTCTTTTCTAAATAGGGAATGGATTTTTTCTGTATCATATCCTTTATCCATCACATAACATTGAGATTTTTTTATCCTATTTGATTGTCTCATCAGAGCATTAGCATATTTGATTTCGTGATATGTTTTTTGACTAATTTTCTATCCTAATACTACCTTTTTAGCTATGTCTAATGCAACTGAAGTTTTCAAAAAGCTCTTTCGTAGCATTTGAATATAGTTGTAAGCGAACTTGCGACAACTTACAATTTCTTATGAAAATTGGCTTCTCATTAATTTTAACAAAGGACAAAATAATCAGTGTTGTAGAAGACTCAAAAAGAAATAGGACAACATTGATTACCTTAATGAATGTCGTTATTGCCCTGGAAATTAGGCGACCAACTCTTTTAAATTACACATGGAGATCACTTCTATCAACAGAAAGTTTACAACAATATGCGATTGTTTATATAGTTAGTGTGGTAATCAACCCAAAGCTTTAAAGATTATTTTTTCCTAACTCTTTAACTCGTTCTGCCAACAGACTGAGAATTCCTGTTTTTAATTGGGTAGAAAAAGATACAGAATCAATTATATTTTACAGAACTATTGGCACATTGTCCACGCTGCCAAAATTGAGCACACTGCAGATTCCCAAAAATATATTAATTCTGAATAAATAAAAAACTTTTTTGTTAGCTATTGTGAAAAAACTGTAAAAGAATAAGAGTAGTCATTCGGAATTACAGCAAATCATAAATACTGTTGACTATAATTCAGTGCATCAATATTTTGTTGAGAGCTGCTTTAATGTCACTTTTGTATATACCACCATGATAACAGATGATTTCATTGATATCATACTCAAGAAGTTTTCTTACAGATTGTTTTGCTTGCTCAAAATCTAGAGTGTACATTGGCAGCGAGATCACAAGTTCACCATCTTGAACAAACAAAGCATCGCCGGCAANNCATTAATATCAACAGGTTCGTAGCTACTATATGATTGTTGTAGAGCCATTATCATTTCCTTTTGGCATTCAGGTAGATTATCATATGTTTCACGTAGTTTCTGTAATTTTACAAATTCTTTTTCGCCATTAATGTACGGTCTTTCTTTAATGTCAGCAAGAATCTGCACACCAGGATATTTACGCTTCAATTCTGCTAAAGAGCCTAGGTGGTCTAAATCTCGGTGCGTAATGACTACTTTTGTCAGATTGTTTATATTCACGTCTTGGGTCAGAGCATTTTCTTTGATTTTAGACATTGAACCAGGAATACCGCAGTCTACTAAGATCATTTCTGTATCACTTTTTAAAATGACAGGATGATATGCCTTTACATTATCATTGTAGATCTGCTCAATCGTCAAAACTATAAACTTATTCATTCTTACAAACCTATTTTCTTGCTTGAATTAGATATTTTTCAACAACTTTATAGTTTATTTGCAGTATACCGAATGTTCTGTAAAATCTGATTGATTCTGTATTCTTTTCATTACTGCAAAAAGTAGGATTCAGAGCCAATAGTTTTACTGACAAATATTATGTTTATATTGTTCTCACTGACACAAGGTTTTAAAGTAAAAAATATGTATTTTCTCACTCAACTTTCCATTACAATTTTTTGCATTATTAACCTAGCTCACAAACTTAAGAGTATAGAGAACTTCAGACTCATTTTATTTTAAACAAACTACTTTTTTCCAGTTCAACATGTTTTTCTGTTTACAATTTTAATACTATATGTTGTTTCATTTATCACGATTATAATCAGGATACCCACTTCTTTAGATGGGGATACCCTGGCTTATAATCGTGATGTACAATCTAACAAATTCCTTCCATATCTATTTTTACGGAATTTTCATAACTTCAATACATTTGGGTATTATTCTATTTTAAAATCCCCATATCAGCAATTTCAGCTTGAGTACAATTGAATACCAAGTCAGCGTGGACAGAGTTAAATATAGACATTATTCTTCCCAAATAGATCATCATCCAGATCATGCCGTTTGAATAATTATAAGCAAGGCTCATTAATCCTACAAAAGTCTACCGATTTTTGATGACCCTAACTATATTGGTACTATATATCGGAAGGATAAGTCTTACAGAGTCTTACAAGATTCATATAAAAATAATAAATTTCAGTAAAACCATTAGATTTTCAGAAGGCTTTTGATTTCTTTCAAGCGCCATATTATTTTATAAAACATCAAGATTCTTTAAAAGTAAAAATTGAATTTGGAAACAAAATAATTCTTCCAAAAAACTCCATCAATGGCGAAAAAATTGGTCGCATATGGAGTTTAAAGGAATTATTAGCATTTAGGTTCGTGTTACATAAATTGGGGACACGACATTTTATTTCTGAATAGTAATATCAAGAACGTTTTCAAACACTTTTTTATCTTTCAGTCCGACAATTTTGGCTTGAGATCTGCTCGTGGTGACTGTTCCGTCCTGTTGCATATAAACGTATTTCCCTTTTTCAATATCCACGATCACAGAGAAGTCAGGTATGGAGTTTACTCCGAAATAGTCCGCAAGTTTTGGGCTCTGGTCTACATCTGCAGCCATGATCGTTGCTTTTCCCCCGTATTCTGTTGCCAGCTCGTTAAGAATGGGCTTCATTTTCTGGCAAGACTCGCACCATTCAGCTCCGATTTTCAACAAAACTGGGCCTTTTTTGAGGGCTTTGTTTATCTGCTCAAGCTGGGTTACTTCTACAACAGTATTTTTTGTCAGGCTTACCTTGGAATTTGTAAAAATTTCCTGAGTTTTTTTGTAATTTGTACTGTCACTGAAGGCTGCTGCTCCTGTAATTGATAAAACAAAAAGAGCTAATGTGAAGATACCTAGCGTTTTAACCATATTTTTGTGCATTATATCAATTCTCCATAGTATCAACTAAACCATAAATTTTCCAAATATACTGAATGTTAAATCCAATTTCCAAAGCTATCGGATCTTAAATCCAATTATTATTGGCAATGAAAATATAATTTCCAGCTTAAACCCCCGATTTAAAAAGGCGATATATTTTCATACGACTGAGTGGTTTTTATGCGTTTTCTTCAACAAACACTCGAAATTTTAAACTGTATGTACTGCGATTTTGTGTTCTCTTCACTTTTTCAAAAGATAGGCATTAATCAATGCATTTTCATTTGATATACATTGCAGTAATTAACCTCAGATGTTAAACTAAAATTAAAAGTTGGAATGTATATCGTAAAACACAGTGAAATGACTCCCTCAATCACTCTGGAAAAAGTGTATAAGTATCTCAAATATAAATCGAATTTTCTTTTATAAAATATTGTCTTTTAAACAGATCTCAAACTGTTTATTCATATATCTCTCACAATATTTATAAAGTTTGGTTCTATTAAGATTTACTATAAATAAACAGTTGAAAATTTGTCTTTAGACATTTTGTGTCTTAACTGAATACAAATTTAGCAGTTTTATCCCCCTCTTTTCAGGACGAGTTTCGAAACTTTCTGGTAGAAGACTTCTTCATCTTCCCAGGCTCAAGGTAGTCGTTATCTACATAGCTTATTGGTCGGTAGTTGTTCTTGAAATTCTAGATAAACTGGGAATTTAAAAAAATTAGTTTTTATAAATTGACTGAAGGAAGAACTATTCTCGTCAAATGCAATGTTTGCGGGGGTGAACTAGAAAGAGAAAATGTTATTGAGGAAGAAGGTGAAATTTTCTGTGAGAACTTTTACATAGAAATCCATCATAAAATTCAGGCTTGTAATCCCTGAGCTATCCATTCAAAAAATATTTTGGAAGAAGCTGGGTTTGAAGAAACATAAGGCTTTACTGAGCTACAAAAAGCCATTTATGAATTAATTGTCTCGAGTTGGGGAGTAAAAAAGGTCAAAATTGCCCAAAAATTTGAGATATCTTTGCTAGAAACAGAAAACCAATTTGCTCTATTGAGACTTTATGAACTGGTTAAAAGACAAAAAGGGCAGATGGTATATATCTTGTACCTTTCAAAAATAAATATATTCCATAATAAATTTAATTTTGATATTCTAAATTTGTGACTAATTTTTGCTCCGAAATAAATATAACAGGCAAGATGATTCATTAATCGAGTTTCAATTCTATTTCATAACATGTTTCTTTGGGGCTACATATGTTTATTACTTTTTTTACTTTTATTGCTTATCGGACTGAATCACTTGAAGTATAAAAGTAAATGGCATTAGACCTTCAACTGTTTAAATCTAGAATTTAATAATAAAGTTTATTGCACTCGATTTCACACATCGAGTGCATCAGTCCTATTTTAGTATCATTGAAGCAAAATTTTATATACAAGAGAATATGAATATGATCAATTAATTGACTTATCAGAAGCTCTGTTGGAGACTAGTTAACCAAGTAGATTAAGTAGGATGTGTACTTCCTAGATTTGGATTTTAAGTACTATTTTTATTTCTTTTTGTCGAAGAGCGCTCTTAAGCAATTAAATCGAAGTTAAAGGAATGAACCTATGTTTAAAGAAGAACGTATTTCTGTGCCCGTTGAAGAGG
>PMJC01000347.1:822-4930 GCA_003157235.1 Methanosarcina sp. | reverse complement strand
GATTATTTTAGATGATTAGAAAAACGAAGAACTGCAATACCGAGTCACAAATATAACGGATAAGGGATGAATAAAAGAGAAAAGATCTTGCTGACAAGTTCTGAAAAATCGAAGAAAATAATCAGAAACATGATTTTTTTGGTTTAGGAGTAAAACAAAAAATCCCAAATTGACAGCAATGTCATACATAAGCCAACGAAGATATAAATCAAATTAGTATAAATATCGAAAAAGTTTGTGTGGAACAATTTTTTGGGCCTGTTGCTGTTAAGTTATAGAATTGATTATAATAAATTTCTAGTGGAGTTAATGATAAATTTTGGCAAGCCAGAAGATACTAAAAAGTTTTAGGATTCATAGACTAAGCGATATGCTGAGCCTACTAATATATAATACATGAAGTTATTTGAATTGTGAAAATATAAATAAGATGAAACAACTTTCGAAGCGAAAGTATTTCTGGATAAAACGTGAAAGAGAAACAAATATTTATTCTACAAAGAAAAATCCATTCGGTTTAGTTTCCCTGGAAAGTGTAAAAAGCAAAAGATGTCTTATATGAACAAAGCTACCATGACTTTCAAAAAAGAGAATTTCTATCATGGAATTCCTGTGATCCACACACTATATCTACTACTCGTTCTAATAGCCCCTTTTGCGGGGACTAATCTTGTTTTTCTCCTGTCAATCATACTTTTCCTAGCTATCAGGTTCTCAGGAAATTATATTAACAACTACAGGGATGTCATTAGTCTTTGTTTTTCCCTATCTTTGATGCTATTTGTATCCTTTATTTCAGGGAATTCTTCGTACACGTATCCGTTATATATCGTATTTGCCGCGTTTGCAGTTGCAGCAGTCGGAATCCATTATTATTCTTTTGTGGAAAAAGAGTATGATTCTGATTTTAAGCCAAAATGTAACAGGATTAAAAAGAGAAATTTCTCAATATTCTGGAGTTCTGCTGTCCTGGGGATTCGTATTGTTGCGGCATTTCTTGCGGCGGGCTGGATCGTTTACTGGGAGAAGATTTCGGTTTCATATAATATGGTGTTTTTCATAGCCGTAATAGGAGCAGTCACAGGCTCTCTTTTCGAGTCGATTCCATCCAGAATAGAAAGAAATATATCAGTACCATTGGGTGTAGGGATGACTATGTGGATCTTTGAAGAGTTTAGATACTGGGTCCCTCCGGAAAAAATGCTAATAGCTGTCACCTTCTCTTTTTTCCTTGGCGTGCTTGCCTACAGGGCGAAAATTGCCGACATTTCGGCTCTTCTAAGTGCTGCCCTACTTGGAGCCTTAATAATTGTCTTCACCGATCTTTCCTGGTTCCTGCTTCTGTTAATTTTTTTTATTCTGGGAGGAGGGTTTACCAGATATAAGTATAAATACAAAAAATCCATAGGAATTGCACAGACTAAGGAAGGAATCCGCAGTTATGAAAATGTATTTTCAAACAGCACTGCAGCCCTAATCCTGGCAATAGCATCTGGAATTTTTCCGGAACATAGTCTTCCGATCGTTTATGCATATCTGGGCACGATTGCAACAGCTACCGGTGATACCCTAGCAAGTGAAATTGGGACAACATCAAAAGAAAGACCAAGGATGATTACAACTCTTAAGTTTGCAAAACCTGGAACTGATGGAGCTGTTTCCTTACTTGGCGAAATTTCTTCAATTTTTGCCTCTGCGGTGATAGGACTGCTTGCCTACGTCTTAGGGGTGTCTGATAACCTTTTGCTTTCAGTAGGGATTGCAACTGTCGGTGGTTTTGTTGGGACTAATGTGGACAGCCTCCTTGGAGCTACGCTTCAAAAGAATGGGATGCTTTCAAACAGTGGAGTCAATTTTCTGGCAACTTTTGCAGGTGCAGGATTTTCAGTGGTCCTTTACTTTTTTATAACTGGATAGTGGTGCGAATTTACTGTGAATTCAAGTCAAATTTTTGCTTACCTCATGAAATTGGTTCTTGATATACGATATTTTTCTACTTAAGAACTTGTTTATATTGATGATTTTATAGAAAATACGCCCGTATGAGATTCTATATTAAAGATTTTTTATAATTTACCCACCGATGTGGTTTATGGATTAATTTTTACTATATTTAAGTAAATATTTCAACAAATATTTGATCTTAGTTATACATTGCCGTATTTGAGTTTACACATGAAGTAACCAAATTACATAACCATAACATCAAAGTTATGGTGTCACACACCGTCGCATGTACATGTATTTAATACCATAACTTTGATTTTGGGATGAAATTACTTATATGATAAACAATTAATTACAGCTCTATTTACTCATAACAAGAAGGAATAAGGTAATTAAAACTTAAATTAAAGATGATCTTGAAACTTTTCAATAGAGTCTTTAAAAATGCAGAAAATTTACAAAAAGTTAATTATTTAAATAGTAGTGAAATATAAGATTAAATTTACTAAAATAAAGGCTCTTAGATCATATTTATCTTAAATACAAAAGATTGATCGACTAGGCTAAGGCATTTGATGAGGCTTAGATGAATATTATAGAGGTTATAGACTCATAATGAATGAAATAATTACTTGGATATTAATAATACTCTGCCTGATTCAGTCCGCCATTTTTGCCGGGCTGACTATTGGAATTTTTGGCCTTGGGAGACTTAAGCTTGAAATCGAGGCCGAGGCAAACAATAAAGAAGCTATAAAAATCCTGCAGATCCGAAAGGATTCAAATTTTTTGCTTACCACATTGCTCTGGGGGAATATAGCCATAAATGTCCTGATTACCCTGCTTACAGACTCTGTAATGACAGGAGCATCAGCTTTCCTCTTTTCGACCTTTGGGATCACATGTTTCGCAGAAATTGCACCCCAAGCTTATTTTTCCCGAAACGCCCTCTCACTTGGGGCAAAACTAACCCCTCTCATTTATTTCTATCAGCTTATTCTCTATCCTGTAGCCAAACCGACAGCTCTTATCCTTGACTGGTGGCTTGGGAAAGAAAAACTTGAACTCTTCAAGGAACATGCTGTGAGGATTATGCTCGAAAAGCATATAGAATCAGGAAAATCCGATATTAGTGCCTTTGAAGGGAGAGGGGCCTTGAACTTTCTTTCCATAGATGACGTTAGTATTTCAGATGAAGGCTCGATAATAGACCCAAGAAGCATAATATCTCTTTCTGTCAAAAATAATCGACCAGTTTTTCCTCCATTTAACATGGAACCATCTGACCCCTTTTTGCAGAAAATAGAAGCTTCGGGGAAGAAATGGGTGATAATCACCAGTCCCACTAATGAACCTGTTATGGTTCTCGATGCGGACCATTTTCTTCGTGATGCGGTTTACAAGAAAGGTCCATTCACCCCTCTTTCTTATTGCCATTTCCCAGTTATTGTGACATCTCCGAAGACAAGACTTGAAAGAGTAATCCGGCAATTTAAGGTGTTTCCGCAATATCCGGAAGATGACGTAATCGACCAGGACCTTATTCTCTACTGGGGTCAGGAGAAAAGGATTATAACTGGTTCTGATATTCTGGGTCGCTTACTCCGTGGGATTGTAGTGGAGTGCGAACTTGGATCAGAGCGTGAAAAAAATACCCCTCCCTCAAGTCCCGGAGTTGTAAGAATGACAACTTTGAGAATAGGAACAAGAACAGAAAGTGAAGAGCAAAAAAAAGAATAAGATTAACTCTTCTTATTCAGCAAGAATTATAAAGCTGATTTCTTGAAGAGGTGAAATAATAACGAAGTAGTAGATTATCCTAGCATTCAATTCCGCAGCCTATGAAACCATCTGCCTCAGCTTCAATTTATAGAAGTTTTCCCAAAATAACTCATTCCCAGAAAAGAATTGTATATAAATGAGTCAAACTTGTTCAGAAGATCTGCGAACTCCGATAGCATTCATACAGTAAAGCAGATATCTGCAGCTTCTCGTTGTCCGCAGGAAAGCTTTGAGGCAAAATCACACCGTTTAGATTCCATAAGCAAGTAAAACTCGAAGTCATAAGAGCGATTATCCGGAGAATTTTGATAAACTTATATGTATTTGAGCATTGAAGAGTTTAAATCATTTAACATCAATTTTTGCTCATGAAAACTCC
>PMJC01000347.1:0-750 GCA_003157235.1 Methanosarcina sp. | reverse complement strand
TTTAAATGTTTATTTTATAGCAATTGCATTGTCTTTCAGACTTTGAACTTGAGAAACAATGAATTGCTCAGATTTCTTTCAAAAAATGTCTTGGTTTTTCTGAGTATATTTTAGATAGTACCCCAGTCTGGTTATTCAGAAAAAAAATTATTGCTAACTGCAAAGAGAATAAATATGAGGATCGTTGAAAAGCCAACTTTATTGCCTTGGTTTGTAAATAAAAAAAGGAATGATTAAGGACGCTACTTTGATCCATTCAGATCCTGGCCATGCAAAAATTGATAAACTTCGAGAAAATGAAGAAAAACGAGAAGAAACAGAGACTGAACCTGGACACAAAAGGGTGATAAGTCACACTTTGATATAAATTTCATATCATAATAAAAAGGGATTATGAACTGATCAGAAGAGCAAAAACAACAATCTTATCACTTCATGATTCCAAAGTATATTTATCTGAAAAAAATGAACTGGTTTTATATACAGAGAATACTTTGGAATAAAATCAAAAGGTTTGATGCGACAATGAAAAGAGCAGTAAAAGAACATCCAGAATATCCTCTGGAAATCAGGGATATATTCAGAAACAAGAGGATCAGCTCAAAAAGAGTTGCATGGAAACGAGTTTATGCAGTAACTAAAAAGATATTCAGAGCAGGATAAATTCTTATCAATACTATTCAAAGAGTGAATCTTAAGATGTTATGTGCAACTTTTTGTTATAATCTCTATCAATTGATTACATTGAAA
>PMJC01000393.1 GCA_003157235.1 Methanosarcina sp. | reverse complement strand
TCCAATTTTTCCTGTGCCAAATGTTCCAGGTCCAAAGTATCCAGGTCCAAAGTCTCCGGGGCCACATGTTCCATTTTCATTTCCAAATACATCACTTTGATCAGCCCTTACTGATAGAACTGTCATTGGCATTATGAAAAATATTGCCATCAAGATGGTCAATGTAGTTTTTATTTTCCCAAAAATTTGTTTCCCCATTGTTAACACTCTCCTAACTTTCGCTCAATTTAATACAATCTTAAGACGGTTGATTTTTCAATCAGCTTCCTGTCGGCGATCCATCACATAGGAAATATTCACCAATTAATCATCCATATTAAGCTCTGAGTCTACGATATTGGTAAATTCGATCATCGACTTAGATATCGAGGAAGATGATTTCATTTGTATCGTCAAAATATTATTATCGGAAGAATATAATACATATAGAAATATGTGTACTTATCTATATTAAGTTAAATATATAATTTAATTATATTATATTCTGCCCCGCAAAAAAAAATAATACATCAAAAACCTGGAAAAATGGATTTATCATCAATCACATACATCTCTAGAACGACCATAAATCTAAAGTAAATAAAAGGAATCAAAGAAAAATAGAAATAGAGGAGAATTTCTACCGCATCCCCTTGTTAAGTGCTTATAATATGTCAGATTATTAAACGCAAAAATTTACATTTAGAAATGGATATGTTTTTTTCCAGTTATAGAAAGTTTTGATGACCTTTTACTTTAAAGAGTCGAGCACATATATTTATAAAAATATGACAAAATATAGGGGTTTATTGGAATTATCTGTAATTAATAATATGAGTCTAAATGTAAATCAGAGTATGTTCAAAAGTGTAGAATTTTAGTGTATATTTTTACAAAAATTTTACAAAGATTATATCGATATATGATGATGTCATATTATAAAATAAATGGATCTCTACATCCTTCGTTAAGTATACTTTCTTCAAGGATTTGGGATTCATTGGTGGATAAAGGTGGAATCAATGTTTTGAATTCATCATCAATAATCAAATCCATCCAGAAGCCTCCAATAGCTTCATAAAATGCATCTTAGCAGTGCATTGTTATTTTTTTCAAGCTGGTTATAACTTTCGAGAGTAACAAATGTTGGATCTGATTTGTATTTATATAATTTAACATTTATACCCAGATATTTCATCGAAGTCAATGAAACTTGGTAAATTAATTAACTGGAAGCTTCAATCTTATTCATATGTCCCAAGATTGCAAGATCTTTCTCAATTAAGAATCGATATCAAAATGATTTACTAAAATTCGCCTAGGGTTTTCTTACTATTTAATTACATTAACTTGGTTAATCGACGAAGAAAACTTGAAAAACTTTGAAGTCATAGCAGCACTTATATTTCCAATATCCTACCAAAAACTACTTTAAAGCGAACAAATAATTCGTTAATGTATTTAAGGTTGAAATTGAATAAATAAAAATAAATAGAATATTAAGAGGGGTATAAAACTGACTGAGAAATATATATCTGGTAGTCTGTTAATGGGAACATTAATGGGGATAGTAGCTGGAATAGTTTTGGGTTTGATTGCAGGAGTTGTGCTAAAGTATATATATGATTCATATCTTCAGGAGCGACCTATGCGCAAAGAACTTAAATATATTATTAGAAAGGCATTTAAAAGAAGTAATAAATGCCTTATAATGTAATCAAAGATATTATCTGAAAGAAAATATGCTTGCATAAAGAAAATCTATTTATTTATTCCAAATAAGGATCCTTCTTATGGTAGGTAAATCATCTACATTTTTTAGTTTGAAACGCATGAGATCTGAAAACTTTTACGCATGAAAATACAAATAAGGTCAATTCAAAATTTATTGCACACTTCGGCTAATAAAATGATTCAGATATAAAATTTTTCAAAATATTATAGCGAATTTAGTTTTTCATGTCAAGATTTTCCATAAACTTGTACAAAAAAGGCAACTATTAAACCTGGGAAGAATAAACAAATAACCATTTTCACTATGATTAACTGAGCAAATTTTGATAATCTTATTTTTTTTAACTGTAAGCTATTGATCATTTTTTTATATTTATATCATCTAGGAATCAAAAGTTTATATTGCGTCAAAATAGAAATCAGCCAACCAATTTTTGGTGAGGTAAATAGTTACAAAGAAAGAACAGATATATAAAATTAAGGTCATTCTATTTCTTACCTGAAATATTTGACCTAAATGATGTGTTGACAGAAATTTTTGACAAGAATGACAAAAAATTATATCACAAATCTCTTCAGGTAAAAGGGTTGCTTAGATAATAAAAATCTTTTCGACAGATGTTCATAGAAAAAATGTTCAGATAAGAGAGACCCTGGACACAGATAGATCTCAGAGCGCATCATTGAGATTCCCGACATGTCTGGATCTATAAAACAACTTAACTACGATATCGAAGCTTTAGATACATAAATTTTCAATTCTGCTTATAGAAAGCATAAAATCGAAATGGAAATTTTAATATCATTTCCGATTATTAGGGAACTTGATGCATCAACTCTTATTACTGAAATTTGCAATTCCATGAATTTTTCTTCAGAAAATAAACTTGCATAATGGTTTGAGGTGCTCCTAATGTATGCCAATATGCTGATAAATTCTACAATTGTAGAATCATAACGAGATGATCAAAAGTAGCAAGATGGATTCGAACGCAGATTGCTCAGGCAGTGGCAAGAAAGGAAAATAGCAAATTAAAAAAAAATGACGAAATAAGAAATCAATTGGATGCTCAAAAGTGATTAATGCTCTAGCAAGAAAAATTGGATATGTGGCGTCTAAATATAAATAATGATGCAGTACGAACAGCAGTTCCTTTAGACGAAGAATCACAGAAAAAAAGTGGAAAATATAGAACTTTAATCCATATCTGAGACTATACAGAAGTATATGGAAGCCCACGAAGAACTGAAAATCCTTTCCGTAGTTTGTGAATTTGACAAGCTGATGTCTGAAAAATAAGGAGTAGAATTTATGACAAAACTATCGCTTTTTCTTGGCTGCATCGTACCTAACCGTTACCCAGGAATTGAGAAAGCAACGAAGCTCTGCCTGCAGAAGCTTGAGGTCGATGCTTGCGACTTGCCAGGTGCCTCTTGTTGCCCTGCACCTGGGGTGTTCAAGTCCTTTGACAAAGCAACCTGGCTTGCCTTAGCAAGCCGAAACATAGTTTTATCTGAAAAACTAGGGAGGGATATCCTGACAATATGTAATGGCTGCTATGGCTCCCTGGCAGATGCTAACATAGAACTAAAAAAGGATCCCGAAATGAGAGCCTATACAAACGGCTGCTTGAAAAGAATTGGCATGGAATTTAAGGGAACTATAGAAATAAGGCATATAATCGAGTTTCTATACAAGGAGTTTGGGCCTGATAAACTCAAGGACTATATTACAAGGCCCCTTAACTTGAAAGTGGCCCTTCACTATGGATGTCACCTGATAAAGCCATCAAAAGATCGAAATTTTGGAGAAACGGAGTATCCAGTTTTCTTTGACGAGCTTGTTGAAGCCATAGGTCCAAAAAGCTTGGACTACAAAGACAAAATGATATGCTGCGGTGCAGGAGGTGGAGTACGTTCAGGACACGCTACAGAATCCATGAAAATACTTGAGCGTAAACTTACCTGCATTCAGAAGGCAGATGTGGATTGTATTGTCAATGCATGTCCCTTCTGCCATCTCCAGTTTGACAGGGGACAGCTTGCAGTCAATGAGAAATTCGGAACAAATTACTCGATACCTATACTTCACTATTCTCAGCTTCTTGGACTTGCGCTCGGCTTTTCTCCAGAAGAACTGGGTATATTGCAAAATGCAGTTCAGAACACTGAATTTATTGCAAAAATCAATGAAATTAATAAGTGGTAAAGCTAAAGGTTTTGAAGTAAGAGGTTAGGAATAAAAATAAGTAACACAAAAATGAATTTCATTTCATTTTTCTTAAACTCAAAACAAATATGAAATTCTTCGAATAGCAGTCACAAATAATATAAGTATTTTCAATTTAACCTTTTTTTAAACATCGACTCGATCTTTATTTTGGGCAGGATGTTTATCCTAAATTTGGTGTTCAAATAGTCTAAAAACTAATCAATGAATTGTCATCGGTGGCTCAAATATGATTTTGATCACAGATATTTAATTTATTTTTTAGTCAATGCCACAGCTCAATAAAATGATGATTCGCATTTTTAGAAATAGTAGACAAGTCTTGTGGTTTAGACATTACCAAACATTTTTAATTAACTATTCAGCCTGGGCAAAACAATATAAACAAGCATCTTTATTAAGATTCACTGAGCAGATTTCGGTGGGTAGATTTATTTAACTATCAGTTATTGATCCTGTTTTTTATTTTTCCCTTAGTTAGTAAGCAAAAGTTTCCACTGCGTCAAAAAATATCTTCCAACTGATTTTAGGTAGGCTGAATAGTTAAGGTTTTTCATTGCTACGAGCTACTATCTTCATATATCAAGTGAAAAACAGAATCAACGTTTCGGTAGAGATTATGATTGAATTTGAGCTCTTAAGATCTTGGGTTATATCAGAAAAATGTAATGTTGCTGCAGGGAATCAACAATTGACTTTTGGATTCCTATTTAGGATTCATTGATAAATCATATATCTATTATAGTTGAGAATACAAGAAATTTGAGGCATTTATGTGTATAAAGATAGTAAAGTAGATTCCGAATTCATTGCACAACTTGCGCTTAATAACTTGCTTCAGCCATCAAAATTTTCCCAACATATCATATCGAATTTCTATTTTATGTTAGGCTTTGCCATAAATTTTCACAAAAAAATAGATGCAAAAAAATGAGGCTCATCCTCATTTTTGCACCTGGAAATGTTTAATTTAAATTATGTGTTGATAGATATTTTTGGTAAGAATAGCAGAATTATCTTACCAGGAGTCCCTTCGGTGAGAGCATTGATTAGAATATAGAAAGCCTTTTTCAAATATTCTAAACGAAATCAGAGAAGTGAGTTTTTGGACATAGAAATATCTCAAAGCGCTATAGTTATATTTCAGACTAATCTGAATCTTAGAAAATATCTTGGTGTTAAATTAAAAACTTTGAAGAGTGATACTCGTAATTATATTTATTGAAAGCATAAAAATGATATGAAAATTTTAATTCGCCTCCGAGTATTGAATAAATTGATGCAGCAATTCTAATTGCTGAAATCGGTAATTTTAAGGATTTTTCTTCAGCATACAAGCTTGCTTCATAGCTTGGAGCCGCTTGAGATTATACCAATTTGCGGACAAAATCTACAACTGGAGAATAACAGAAAAAAAATCAGAGATATTTAAGTGAATTCGAACGCAAATTTTAAGGAAGCGGCAAGAAAGAGGAATAGTAGCTTGAAATTTTTTTAGCCTGAGGAAGAGATTATTTGGACATGCAAAGGAAATTATTGCTCTGAAAAGGAAAATTACCACAATTATATGGCATGAGATTACAAATGCGAGATATAAGAACACTAGACAAGGCGTCAAAAGGAAAAAATTCAAATAAAGAAAATTGTTGAGACTGAGTTATTCGCAGTTATAAGCTATAAAAATAATTAGTAAAATAATATAGTTATAGAAAAATGATCACGAAAGTACTTAAGGAGCCTGTTTAGTACGTACTTTCATGCTGAATTATAGAGAGTTCCGGTAGACCTCTAACTTTAACGAATCATTTACTTAGTATTTCTAAGCATGGACAAAATTTAGGAATTTATGAAATTCTCTAGATTTTGTATCTCAGTCTATGCACACCATATAAGCTTATATTTTAATTTAAAGATTTTGCAGATATTGATAACATAGGAGGCACTATTTATTTTCAAATTCATTAACCTGGAAGATTATTCTTCATCTATCACGAGTCACTTACTGACTTTTTACATTACTCATAAAAACAATATCCATATTCCTGATCATGCGAGAGAAGACTGATTTAGGAATCAAACATTCCCTCTTGCTAGAACAGGCAATACATATATAATCGTATTCTGCCGAAATCTTGATAAACCCTGAAGGGAAAGCCTTGATTTCCTAAATCATTGTCTTCGTATTGGGCACAAAAGTCTAACTGTACTCATAACACTTAAATCCTTGAATATAACAAAAATTTGAGCTCTGATTTTCAAGTATTCAGAGCCAGTATAGAAATCAGATCAAGATGCATGCTCAGATTTTTTGATCATGTATTTTCCCGGAATTTTGACTCAAAAAAAGAAACAATCTAGTATCGTTCATTCAATAATATCGATTCCTGAATCCCATAACTGAGGTAATTCCTGAATAGGAAGGGTTATCGAAGGAACGTCAGAATATTTTACAAAAAGAATATCATAGCCTGTTTTAAGCCCAAGAATAATATTTAGATCAGTAAAGTCATCGTTCAGAAGAAGAGCTTGTCCTATAGGATTGCAGGTAACCTCAAATTCCGAATCTTCCGATTCACTAATTCCTAACTTCGCTTTATCTAATCCACAAACCTTACAACAAATAGAAAATACTTCAAAATACCTTGACAAAATATCGTAGACAAGCCGGACTTCCCTTTCATATTCTATACAAAAAGCAATTCCTATTCTTCTGTACCCCAACCTTTTTGCATAAATCGTAATTTCTTCCAGCTTTGTCCTTTTTACATGACAGGAAGCGAGCCAGGAGGAAATCTTTACTGCTTTAAGGTCATCGCCACTAAATTTAAGCCCCGATGTGATAACAGAACAGTTTTTGCCTTTGAGGCACTCCTTATTTCTACATAATGCACACTGCACACTTTTTCTCCCGAATTTTGGCATAATTAAGATAATATAAAGGCTTTCTACAAACATCTGATTTTCACGAATCACTGATATACCATTTATAGGCATATGATGAAATTCAGGGTTTTATCGAAATCCTCTAAATTCATAAACAAACCGCAAAGCTATAAATATTTCCATAGAAGCCATCTAAATATTTTCTAGAATTTGCATGTAAAAGAGACTAAAAAACGATAAAAACAAGAAAGAAAAGAAAATAAGAACGGACAGGAAAAACAGAAGCAATAAAAAGTAAAAAAGAAAGATTTGAATTAACTATCCATAACTCTTCTTGCAATGTCGCTCCCTACATCTGAGGTGCTACTCTTACCACCCATATCATAAGTTTTGACTATGCTTTCAAGAATATTTCCCTGGATTGCATTCACTATTGCGTCTGCAGCTTCCTTTTCTCCTAGTTGCTCGATGAGCATAGCACCTGCCCAGATTGTTGCAATCGGGTTGACTTTATTCTGATTCTGATATTTGGGGGCAGAGCCATGAATAGGCTCGAACATACTTGTGCCTTTCGGATTAATGTTCCCTCCGGGAGCGAGGCCAAGACCGCCCTGAATTATTGCTCCGAGGTCGGTGATTATATCTCCGAACATGTTCGGGGTTACGACAACATCAAACCATTCTGGGTTTTTCACAAACCACATGGTAATAGCGTCAACGAAATTGAAATCAGTTTTAATTGACGGATTTTTTGCAGATATCGTGTTAAATTCTTCTCTCCATAAGCCGTAAATGTCGGAAAGGACATTTGCTTTGTCCACGGATGAGACGTGTTTTTTTCGATTTTCGGCAATGGAAAAGGCATACTCTATTACTCTTTTTGTGCCTTCTTTGGAAATCAGGCCTATCTGATACCCTATTTCTTCACTGTCAGTCTCAATATCAAGGCCGAATTTTGCTGAGTAGAGCGTTCTTTTAACTTCGAGAATATCGTCGCTCTCGCCTTTTTTAGCCCTTCCACCTATTCCAACATAGAAATCTTCTGTATTTTCCCTGACCACCACGAAGTCAATATCTTTTGATGTCTTGTCTTTGAGCGGGGTCCAGACGCCGTCGAGGAGTTTTATCGGGCGAAGATTGACATACTGATCAAAATAAAAGCGTACAGTTAATAAGATTCCCTTCTCAAGAATTCCTGGGGCAATCCTCGGGTCTCCAATGGAGCCGAGGTAAATGGCAGGATAGCAGGATAATTCTTTTAAGGTCTCTTCCGAAATCAATTCTCCTGTTTCGAGATAATGGTCTCCACCATGCGGGTATTCAATCCATT
>PMJC01000068.1 GCA_003157235.1 Methanosarcina sp. | reverse complement strand
AAAGGAATTGAAGCTATGAATATGGTTTAAAAAGGACAAGTCAATAATCTAAATTACTCTGGTCTTGATGAAGTCAAATATATTAATCAATTATTTGAGATAGTTTTATAATGTTGGTACATCTCCCTCGGATATTTTGCCTTTTATTCATTATCCATATATTTACATGCTTATTCTGAATTTTTTGCAACGGAACCTTAATTTCTTAACCAAGATTGATCTGATTTAAAACGCGTTTTCGGATCTAATTGTGTCAGTTGAATACGATGTTGGACTTTAAATCTGATTTCATTCAACAAGGCATATAAATCTATCACTCATTGTTATTACTTGACATTGGATTTGTTTTAAGGGTTGTGGTGCAAAAATGATATTTTCGCAGTTTGATACTAGAATTCTTACCTTTTTATACCATTTCCCCAGTGATGAAAATAATTAACTTTCCTAATTGTGAGAGTTTACACTGATTTTGCAACAAAGCTAAATTTTTTGCACCACCCCCCTTCCCACCACGCTCACGCAGTGGGGTGATTATTGCATTGCCTCGCTCCAGCACAACGCGAAGTTCATCCGCACCCTGCATCAGTTCTGCTGCATTTTTCATAGATCTCGTTACGCCCAGATCCTTTAAGGTCTGTGAAATCTCTTTCTTCTCTTGTTCCGATAGCGTTATCACTTTAAGGATGTCCATAGCTCTCAGTTCATTCAGCTTTTTAAGTGCCTCCTCCCGCTCTTTCTTAAGCCTGTTAACGCGCTCTTGGGTTTTGGAGAGTTGACTCTCGAGCTCAGCCTTACGGGCCTGAGTCTCCTGCTGGGCACGGCACTTGATCTCAAGTTCCTCGATCACGACCTGCTGTCGCTGTTGCAGCAAGGTTGGTTCATTCCCGTTCGTGTC
Source organism: Methanosarcina sp. (assembly GCA_003157235.1). Taxonomy (GTDB): domain Archaea; phylum Halobacteriota; class Methanosarcinia; order Methanosarcinales; family Methanosarcinaceae; genus Methanosarcina. Next base: position 2,256 of record PMJC01000068.1, on the reverse strand, counting down.
TTCAAGTTGCTGAAGATGTGCTCCACTAAGATTGCCCACAATTCTCCTTCAACGTAGTGCCACGCGTTGAACTCGATCTGGGCGATATACTTGTAGATCGAGATTTTTCCTTGTGGCTGGCTCGATTGTTAAGCGTCCGCTGTAATCTGGTGGATGCGCTGGCACAGTGATTCCATGAAGAAGTTTTTGCCGAAACCCCAGTCATCGAAAAGGCCAATAGCCATGGGCAGTTGCAATGCCTTCGCCGTAATAAGATAAGCGAAGGCATCTACTTCAGCGCCAATACCTATGAGATCTCGCTCAGTGCGGATGTCCGCGCTGAACCCGGACACTGCAAAGCGAATAGGAGATTGCGGTGACTGGGTAGAGTCTGAATAGATTAGGTTTTCCCGATTGACATCGTTGAGTTCGCTAGAGATCTTCAATTCCGGGATAATTGACTGCAATCTTTCACTGGGGATAGCGAATGCTATAGTTTGACCCTCACCATGGCCTTGTTTAAAGATGGCTAAAATGATTCCTATTAACGTAGTCCCTGGATTCGTTCCATAAGGGAGCGCCGCCAAAACCTACCGTAATTTGATTTAACTCTATCTGGAGTAAGGAGTTTCCTTTTTCAGTTACCTTTCCAAGTACCTCCCCTTGAGCCCAGATACCATTAATATCTCTAATACTAGGAGGAAAGCCAACAGTGTATACTTTATGACTAGTTACCCCTGCTGAAGAACCGAGTGATAAAACTTTAACATCCGATGGAAGTTCGTCTTCTAACTGGAGTAGGAAAAGATCTTCTTCATCAGGACTATACCATCTCCCTAGGACAACAATGGTATTACTTCGTTCTCCATTTCGAAGGAAACGAACCATTACTTTGTTACCCGGACCTGCTTCCACAGCTTTAATTACATGAGCACAAGTTGCAATCAAATTCTTAGACACAAGAAATCCAGTTCCGACAACAAAATCATTATTTCCTAAAATCTGGACGATCCCATCAGTTGAATCTTCAAGCATCTGACATCCTCACTTATTGATTTATTCTCTCATTTAAGTGCATTAAAAAAAGTATTATACAGAGATTCCAGATTATCCTTTTCTTCGAAGAGTTTTTGCATAAAAAGAATACCAATGCGCCCGTGATTTGTTGTAATGGCACTCAGAATTTGTTTTATATGTTAATTCGGTAGTTTATCATTGACTCCGTCTCTTAAAGGTACTACTCTCACTTACTGTCCCATTAAGGCACTTTCAGGAAGTATAGGCTTTTCTCCGGTGGTTAATACAACCGTGGACCATGTCGACGGCGTGACTATGGAATAATGTCATAAAAAGCGGGAACAATAATTAAGATCCTGTTCAAAAATTCAAAACAAAAAAATTTTCATTACACTTTTTTGCATGAGTAATTACGTTCTCACCTGAGAGATTGGGGAATTCTTAACCGCCGTTGACATAATCTTGCAAAAAACAACCTTTTAAGCCCTAATGACATTACTAGCTGTGAGATTTACTAAGCTGACTTATCTACAACACTTTTTTTTGTACTTATGCACGCTCTACATCCAGAGATTCTCTCTGGGATGATATGTTAAGCATACTGGCAGGGATCATTACCTGGTAATCATACACGTTTTCTAAATCTGTTGGCTTAACCTCAATTTGAGTATATGTTCCCATATTTTTTGCGTTTATTTTTGGTGTGTGACTTGTTTTATATCCCCAAACTTCATTGATTTCTCTTTTGACTCCATGACTTTTGGGAGAATCGCCTTGTGATAGCATCCACTGTTTTGGGGTATAAAGATATTGTGTATTTTTGGTTGTCATAAGAGGTGCACGCAGAGTTGTGAAATTTCCAACTGTCCATACACCATTTACCTTAGTTGCTTGCGTGTAAAAAACAGTCCAAACTCCGAGAATGTCTCGCGCAGGTATCCAGAGTTTCAAGATGTTTCCATCATCACTAAATATACCTGCACTGCGATATAATTGAACATCNNAAATTATCGGTGTAATTATTTGCAGTTGCAATATGTAGATCGTCGCTGAATCCATTGTTACTATACATTGTAAGCAATGCATATATTGTCGAGTTACCTGGATAAGTCATCGTATTGATATGCCAGGGATAATAGGGACTTGATTGACCCACAAAATGCTTATTACCAAAATGTACACCATCAGTGGATGTGTACCTGTAGATTACATGCGGGTCAGGATCGATATCAACAATCCACATGTAATATGTTTTTGTGG
>PMJC01000074.1:371-5008 GCA_003157235.1 Methanosarcina sp. | reverse complement strand
TCACACTTCATGTGGATGTTTTGAAGCAGTGGCATTCTACGTCCCAGAATTAGATGGAATAGGGATTGTTGATCGGGATTTCAAAGGTGAAACACCTTTAGGATTACCATTTTCCGCTATGGCTGGGCAATGCTCTGGTGGAAAACAGGTGGAAGGATTCACTGGCTTAAGTTTGGAATATATGAGATCCCCCAAATTCTTGCAGGCAGATGGTGGTTACGAAAGAGTAGTATGGCTGCCTAAAGAGATAAAAGACGCGTTGGTAGATTACATTCCGGCAGATCTTATTGACAAAATTCCTACTGAGGAAGATGTAAACAGTATTAAGGAAATACGAACATTCCTTGAAGAAAAAGAACATCCTATACTAGAACGATTAAAAGTTTCTACAGAAGAAATTGAAACTGATGAAAAACCTATTGAAACTCCTGAACTTGAAGAAATAGAAGAAATGGATACAAGAGAGGTCCCAACGTCTCCTGTAGCTTATGCTTCTGAGATGACGCTTCCAACTTCAACGGGGATGAAGATTATTCTAAAAAATGCTAAAATATACGCCGAGAAGGTGATAATAAAAAGAAAATAAAGGATTAAAATTGAAAAAAAGTTGAAATGGAAATATAATTCTAGAGATACAATATTTTGTGTAAAATAAATTTTTATATAAAGCATTTATGGGGTATTTAGTGATAATAGCTGTAAGTGGCAAGGGAGGAACAGGTAAAACTCTTGTATCATCCCTCTTGATAAAGATCCTTTCTGAAACGGGTAAAGATGTACTGGCAATTGATGCTGACCCTGACTCCAATCTTCCAGAAGCATTAGGAGTCGAGGTAGAGAAAACAGTGGGAGACATTAGAGAAGAGCTTAAACAAGATACTGCGGCAGGTAAAATACCTGCAGGGATGAATAAATGGGATATATTGGACTATAAAATCATGGAATCAGTGGTTGAATCACCTGAATTCGATTTATTAGTCATGGGAAGACCAGAAGGAAGCGGATGTTACTGTGCCGTGAATAATATGCTTCGAAAAATAATAGAAACATTATCTTCAAATTATGATTTCATAATCATAGACACCGAAGCAGGATTGGAACACCTGAGTAGGAGAACTACTCAGAACGTGAATGTTATGTTGATAGTCACTGACATCTCAAAAAGAGGGTTTTTAACAGCTCAAAGAATTGGAAATCTTTCTAATGAATTAGATATAAATTTTCAGAAGATGTTCTTGGTATTGAACCGGGTTAAAAAAGAAAATGAAGATTTAATTAGGAAGAAAGCGGTTGAAACTGGACTTGATGTCATTGGAGTAATTTATGATGATACTGAAGTGACGGAATATGATATAGAGGGGAAACCACTGATTGGGCTTCCTGTTGATTCTAATCCTGTAAAAACTGTATCAAAGATAGTATCTCAAATATTAGATTAAATATAATTAGAAATTGAAAATTTAAGGATGTGGCTTTATGGATAAAATGACACAGCTTCTTAAACTACTTGAAAAAACGGACACCATAGAAATAAATGAATTTAGAATGGATTTTGAAGAATTAGAAATTCAACTGATGCCCGCAGTTCAAAAAGCGGTGCAACAGGTGGTTCAAAAACAGGCAGCAGCAGTAATATCTAATAGAATAATTCCACCAGTACCCTTTGAACTTCCAGTTCATGATTATCCGGGGGAGGTGGCAGAGGTGCAGCTGGGGGCTGGTACAAGAAAACCGGTATTATTAGGTGGTCAAAAAGCCCTTTACCGTTTTGAAGAACCGCAGCCAAACCCTCCAGTAGTAACCTTTGATGTTTTTGATATACCCATGCCTGGTTTGCCACGACCTATTAGGGAACACTTCTCTGATGTGATGGATCATCCTGGTGACTGGGCTAAAAAGGCTGTTAAAGATTTTGGAGCTAATATGGTAACTATACATCTTATTGGAACCGGCCCTAAAGTCATGGATAAAACACCTAAGCAGGCGGCAGCTGATATTGAAGAAGTGCTCCAGGCAGTGGATGTCCCCCTGGTGATAGGGGGATCAGGTGACCCTAAAAAGGATCCTGTAGTTCTTGAAGCTGCAGCAGCAGCTGCAGAGGGTGAAAGATGTCTTCTAGCTTCGGCTAACCTGGATCTTGACTACAGAAGGGTGGCTAAGGCTGCTATGGATTATAATCATGCTGTACTATCTTGGGCTATCACGGATATAAATATGCAAAAAACTCTTAACAAATACCTTATGAAGGAAGGATTAACTAGGGAAGATATTGTTATGGACCCCACCACTTGTGCATTGGGTTATGGAATAGAATTTTCCATAGATGTTATAACTAGGACTAGATTGGCAGCATTAAAGGGTGATAAAGATTTACAGATGCCTATGTCATCTGGTACAACTAATGCTTGGGGTTCACGTGAAGCTTGGATGAAAAAAGATGAATGGGGACCCACTGATTACAGGGGACCTATTTGGGAGATAGTTACTGGGCTAACCATGATGCTATGTGGTGTAGATATATTTATGATGCTTCATCCATCATCTGTACAGCTTTTAAGTGAGATTGGATCTACATTTACCAAAGAGTACCTTGACACTGATGTACCAAATATTTCAAACTGGATAACGGAACTTGGAGTATAAAAGGAGGTTTAAAAATTGCAAGTCACGGCAATGGATATTTACAGACTACTTCCACAAACCAACTGTGAGATATGTGGTGAAGCATCGTGTATGGCATTTGCCACTAAACTCTCAGAAAAGGATACGCAACTCGAATTATGTACAGAATTGGAAGATGATCAATTAGAAAAGCTTGAAAGCCTGCTCGCACCTGCAGTTAGGCAGATAACTTTCGGTATAGGGGATAAAACTGCAACTCTGGGTGGTGATGAGGTACTTTATAGGTATGAATTAACTTACTATAACCAAACACCCTTAGTTATCGATGTAAGCGATAACATGGATGATACTGCTTTTCAAGATAGAGTTAAATCGATTGAAGAAGCAGAATTTGAGAGAACAGGTGAAAAACTAACATTAGATGCTATAGCACTCAGAAACGTATCAGGGAGCGCGGAACAATTTGCAGAAGTAGCTGGAAAACTGAAAAAATCGAAATTACCTTTGGTGCTTTGTTCAATGGATTCTGAAGCCATGAAAGCTGCTTTGGAAGTGGTCGGTGATGAAAGACCTCTTATATACGCTGCCACAGAAAATAACTTAGAGGATATGGCAAATCTAGCTATTCAGTATGAATGTCCTATAACAATCTTTGTGAACAATGATCTGGAAAAGATGAAGGAACTTTCCAGAATCTTACGTGCAAAGGGTATTAAAGATATAGTACTGGATCCCAGCACCTTTGTAGGTGATGGTATAGGAGATACCATCGATAACTTCGTGATGATTAGAAGATTAGCGGTGGAGGAGAATGATGAAGATTTCAGATTCCCAATTATGGGTGTGCCTGCAATTACATGGCTTTATGAGAATGATGATGTGCAAGGTGGAATAAAGGAAGCCACTATAGCAGCTACTCTCATGAATAAATACGCTGACATTCTAATTGTACATGGAACAAACATCTGGGAATTAATACCTATGTTAACTTTAAGACAAAGTATTTACACGGATCCTCGTAAGCCTCAAGCAGTTGATCCTGGACTCTATGAATTTGGAGAGGTTGATGAGAATTCGCCTGTTCTACTAACCACCAACTTCGCATTGACTTATTATACAGTAGAAGGAGATCTTAAATCAGGTAAAGCTAACTGTTACCTTCTGGTGTTGGATACTGAAGGTAGAGCGGTGGATGTTTCCATAGCTGGTAATCAATTCAACGGAAAATCTGTTACAGACCTTATAAAAGACTCAAAAATTGAAGATAAGGTAAAGACTAGAACTCTCGTAGTACCTGGACTCGCAGCTCCTGTGAGTGGTGAAATAGAGGATGAAAGTGGGTGGGAAGTTCTGGTAGGACCAAGAGATTCATCTGCAGTATCTGATTTTTTATTGAAATTGAAAAATAAGGTGTGATAATAAAATGAAGACGTTGATGGTGATAGATCCGAGAATGTGCACCGAGTGTCAGGAATGTATTAATGCCTGTAAAAAGGAGCATGGAATTTCTAGGGGTAAAAAAAGTAGCACACTCCCTATTTTCTGCCTCCAATGCCATCCTGAAAAAGCTCCCTGCGCCCGTATTTGTCCTACTGGAGCTATAAAAGAAGAGGATGGGACGTTAATTATAGATGATGATGCATGTATACTCTGCAGGTTATGCATGATAGCATGTCCTGTGGGAATGCTAGTGGTCGATGATGAGAAAAAATCAATGCAAAAGTGTACCTTATGTTTGGATTCAGATCGTATAATACCTGCTTGTGTAGAGGCTTGTAAGGATAATGTGCTTAAAATATTCTCAATTGAAGATCTTGAAGATCTTAAAAAGGATATTTCATTTGCAGATGTACTTGAAGAAGCTATGAAACTGTATCAAGATAGAATTTGATTAACATTTTTTGTAAAAAAAAATTAAATTTCGAAGAAAAATATTTAAATTTTTTTTAATTAATTATTCTATCTTCATTTATTATTATTCCTTCATTCTTTAATATTTCTTTTTTCATTTCACT
>PMJC01000074.1:0-327 GCA_003157235.1 Methanosarcina sp. | reverse complement strand
TATTTATATGTTCTAACATCACCAAAGGGAATTTTCGAAGTTTGTATGAGTACTTCTCTCTCGAATGGCGTTCTCACTACTGATTTTATATTTTTGGATTCTGGAGTCTCGAGATCAAGAGATTTTAAATCGAAATTAACATTTTCGCCTTTATAAATCTTCGAAATGGTTTTTGCTATCTCTATATAATTATCAGATAATTCGTATTCCAGGTACCGGTATGAAATTTCGGCCACAGATTCATCAATTTCATCTTGTGGCAGAGATATTCCAACTATTTTATGAGTTGAACTAGAAATTCCAACTGAGAAATATAGTTTATCTGTT
>PMJC01000456.1 GCA_003157235.1 Methanosarcina sp. | reverse complement strand
ACAGTCAGCAGAGCAGAAATAGTACGTTGTTCCTTCATACTCACTGGTGAATTCTGCAGTTCTTTTATCAATTTCCATTTTACAAACTACATCGACTACGGTTGATGAAGTTGAATCCGTACTGTCCGTTACTGCAGGTGTTTCTGAAGTTGTTACTTGTTCTGATGCTTCCTGAGATTCATCTTCAGTGGTATCAGAATTTATGTACTTTTCCGGATTTNNTTATACTCACTCGTGAATTCTGCTGTATTCTTATCGATTTCCATTTTGCAAACTACATCTACTACTGTTGACGAAGGATCCAGACTTTTTGATGAAGTAGAACCCATACCTTTCATTGATATGGTTGTTACTGAAGGTGCAGGTGTTACTGAAGGTACAGGTGTTACTGAAGATGCAGGTATTGCTACGGATGTTGTTGCTGTTATGGGTGCTGTTGTTGCAGGTGCAGCTGTTGCTACTGTAGGAGTTACTTGCTCTGAAGCTCCCCAAATTTGATTTCCTGTGATCTGTGTCTTTTCGGCACAACCGGCTGCAGAGACTAAAGCAACAACGGCAAAGAGCAGTGCTATGATATTTAAAAAGTTCCTCATTAACAATACCACAAAAATTTATTCTGTTTACACTAGATTCATATAAAATTGCGAGATATCTGCATATACAATCTCAACTAAGGAGTAACTCAACCCCACTCTTTCGAGAGTATATCCAGAGAGAATCTCTTGGCAAGATTTAGAATCGAATGGATGGATCTGCAATCTATTACTTAGTCTTCTACACCCTGACAAGAAGATTCACAATGGTTACTAGCATTTTACGATATTCATTGTTAATATTAAAACCCATATTTTACGGCAAAAAACGCCTCAAATGTTCATGTGGCCTGATGTCAGTTGGTTCAACGAGAAGAAGAGAGAAACACCACTTTAAAAAAACGAATTAGACTCTGTGCTTTACAAAATTATTTAAGGAAAAAGGAAGGATCCAAGGCTCTGAGACGATCTTGATTTTTACATCAAGTGCGTAAGTCCTAAAATATTTCCTCCAATTTCACCTTCCTTGACCTGAAAATTATGTACTTTTCTGGAATCTCATCGAATTTTTCTTACTGAGGAAACGGAAATAGTATGTCTCTCCTTAGGAATTTATGTACTTTTCCGGATTCTCATCGAACTCCTTCTTACAGTCAGGAGAGCAGAAACAGTACGTTTTTCTCTTATAATCACTCTTGTCTAGACTTTTATGGATTTTCATTTTGCAAACTGGACATACTACCAATGAGGAATCAACTACAACTGATGGACTCGAATCCATAGCTTTCATTGTTGCAGGTTTTACTTGCTCAAAAATTTCCGAAATATTATTTTCTGTGATCTGTGTCTTTCCGGCACATCCAGTTGTAGAGACAAAAAGAGCAATGATGAAAAACATTGCTATGATCTTTAAATTCTTTTTCATCAATAATACCTTTAAAGTTTTCCTCGTTTCACATCGGCTTTTATAAATATTTCTCAGTTGATAAAATTTTGAATTTTTAAGTTAAAGTTCTGTAAGGTTTATTGTTAGCTAAATAAATAGATAGTACTCTTTCGAGAAGGCAAAAAGTAATGATATTTTACACTTTGAGGTCTACTTCATTCGTATTCGGTTAAGAGTCAAAATGCATAATAGTGGTATTTTTTTATGCTAAAAATCGAACATTCAAGTCGGAAATAGCTTTGTTTGGTATTCAAAGTTATGCAAAAAATTAGTTAATAGATGACAACAGAAGTAAATTTATATAATCCATCACTTATTTATTGAATTTGATTTTATCTACCTTGTTCCTGTTTGTTCCTTTTTTCCTTTTTTCGCTCGCGAAATAATCTTAATCGGTTTTTCCGTATCTTCAGCCACTTCTTTAATTTCCTTCTTTTTGTGAGATGATAGTTTTCCTATTTTGGTTCGACTTTTTAGAGGCTTATTATAGTAATTTGGGATGTCTACAAAAACAAAAGCATCTCGATGCTTTCTGTATATTTATGTCCAGAGAAAACCTCTAAGCTAAGACCCGGAATCAAATCGGAATGAAATTGATCTGCAGTCCACTGCATAGCCTTTCCGCCATCTTAGCATTCATTCTCAGCGTTCAGTTATAATTTTAAGTCATTGATTAATACCCAATCTTCCGCAGAGATTCCAAAGACATTTAATTATATTGCAGACATTTTCAAATTTTGTTTTGTTAACACACATGAAAGGAGTAATGAAGCTCGTGCAAAGAACATCCAATTATTCACAATCATGATCTATTTGCTAATTTTTCCAATCCTTTTTATTTAGGATTGTATGAGTTTTTAATCTATTACCATATTGTGAATTGTGGATTTCTGCAGAAAATGGGTTATATTAATTAGATTATTTCAAATAATCTTATTTTGTTTAAATTTAATATTGCAGATATTTAAGAAGTTGTTGGAGGTAAGAACAACATTGAGTCTATTTAGATACCATATACGATCGATGTTTCCATACTTTATGAATTAAGCCACATTTGTGACTGACAAAATATGCTTTAGAATCATGAAGCTTCAATTTGCTATTATCTATTTAGATTTGAACCTCCTTTACTTGAACCTCCTTTATATTTGAACGTCCTTTTTAGGCTCATTGACTCGTAATGATGCAATTGAATGCAATTAATGCAATTCAAAAATGTTCAACAGCCTGTCCTTTGAATTTTTTAACACATCTATCTTTTGAATACATCTATTGATTTAAGAATTTCCCACTAAACGGGGGATTTATTTTGGGATCGATTCACAAGTTTTCAGCTCATATACAAAAGTTTCTTCCAAATGTTTTCTTCTATTCTAGTAATTTTGTATGCACAAAGAGGGGAGATACTTTTGAGCCACGTGAGAAAACTTTTAAGCCATAACTCAGAATCGTATGAGGATGAAGTGGATCCAAAGTTCATTGCGTAGCATTTCTTTCATCCTAGTAGCAATGCTGAGTCACAATTGTGAACTGACACTATACAATGCTAATTGATAATATTAAAACCTACATTTTGCGGCAAAAAATGCCTGAAATATCTAAGTGACATATTCTAATTGGCAACGTGCATAATTATCAGTAAAATCTACTCTAGACCCTTTTATCTTTTTTTTGATTAAATTACAATGTTTACAGTATTTGATTTTTACTTCATTTCCACTGTAAAAATGAAAATTTTAGAATTTTTGTATACATTTTTGATAATTTGATTATTCTATAGTTTAGAGAAATATACCATTTTCTACCGATTACATGAAGATTAAATGCAAGAAAAGTATTACAGTCCCACGGACCATGACAGCAACCTTTTGGGATGAAAGATTGCTATTCCAGTGAGACCAAGATATAAAACCATAAAAGGTTTAGCAAAACATATTAAAAATTTCTTTTCTATTGAAAGTAAAAGAGAGAAATTTGTTAGAAATTTCTTAAATTAAACTTGGTATCGAAAAAATGAGTTTCTGATTCAATTTATTCATGTTTTTAATTTTGCTTAAAGTACTATACCATTATTTCTTTTTTTAACATTTTTATTTATTATTGTGGTTCATGTTAATTATTTTTAGATTTTCTATGAGTTCTATATTCTCTATGAGGCCCATAAACTCCATGAGTCATAGATCAGCAATGCTTTCTTATTTTATATGGAACTGAGGAAATTCATAAATTTTACTACAAAAATCTCTTTATTAACCAGATTTTTTATGCTTTATAAAAGTCCAATTGTCGTATTCTCCAAAAGCAACACACAGCTCATCTGTAGTTTCAGAACAATAGGACCATAACAGACAATCGGTTCGCAGATTGGCTTCCCTGATATTAATGGAAACCTGACAGGATCTAAATTTTTAAGTAGATTGACTGTTTTCTTTGGTTTTTGCATTTTTACTTCTGAGTTTGATCAGGCTCTTATGATTTAAGCTAATCCATTTTTATGCTGGATTTCCAGCGTAATGACGCTGAAGTCCTTCTCTCCTTCACTATTTTGTACTGCTTCGGAATATTCCTTGATAGCCACCTTTGTCATTGGCAATATAGCCTCGGTTTTAGTTATCTGTTCGTTTATAAGCTCCAAATCTTTGAATAGGTTATTGAGTGAGAAAGCTGGTTCGAAATTGCCTTCTACAATCTTTGGTCCCTTACTTTCGGAAATATAGTTCCTGTGTGGAGTTTTGTTAACAGTTTCAACAAAAGTTTTGACGTCGAAACCAAGTTTTTGTGAGAAGGCCAGGGCTTCAGAGAATGATTCCGCAAAAAGTCCGAGATACAGATTAATGGCCAGCTTCATTTTGTGACCGTTGCCATCTGCTCCTAAGTAAATGACGGTTTTTCCGACATCGTTGAGAAATTTCTCATATTTTTGAAATACTTCACGACTTCCTCCAACTAGAACGATAAGATCTCCTTTTAAAGCCAGGTCCTTACTCCCCACTACTGGTGTGTCTAGTCTTTCTAAGCCTACCTGTTTTGCTACTTCAGAATGTTTGATTGATGCTAAAGGGTCTATTGTACTCAGATCAATCCATAAACAGCCCTTATTCGCTCCATTGAGAAATCCATCTTCTCCAAAAGCTACAGTGTCAATGGCATTTTGATCAGTCAAAGATGTCATAATAATGTCTGCTACCAAAGCTAGCTCTCTTGGTGTAGAATAGAAAATGGCACCCTTTTTGAGTAGTGGTTTAGCTTTTTCCTCAGTCCTGTTATAGACATGAACATTATAGCCTCGTGACAGGAGATTAAAAGCAAAAGAGCTTCCCATGATCCCTAAGCCGATAACTCCAACAGACACTTCGTTGTTAAAACCGGAATTTTTCAATTGATCACCTCATGTTCTGAGAGAAAACTTGAAGAGTGAATTTTCTTCTTTTCTTCGTTTCATATATATTTGTGTCTACATTAACGGAGTAACATGAAAAAGACACATCTTGAGACTTCTTCACAGCCTCTGTACTTTTAGCCACTTTACTCATTATATTAAGCTTTTCTACTGCTACCTCTGCGCCATTCTCCCCAACGATACCGAAATCTGACTTGTAAACTCCTTAGTGATGCGAGGCCATGCTAGTCCAGATGATCTGCACCTGTGGATACTTGTAGTCCAGGACCAGATTATCAGGTATCCTTTGGCCGCAAATCTTAATCATCGTTTTTCCGCACCATGGTCTTCAGGCACTAACTTGCGGCGCGTGAATAAAGATTCTACTCGTTCCAAGGTTCGATAACTTCGAACAGGATATTCTTGAGCAATTGCACGATTTTCCTGTAAAATCCCGGCGCTAATAGGATCATTTCCTCATTCACCATTTCTGTGACAGTACTGTTTATTGTGTCAATTACAGTAATATTGTTACTGAAATAGTTTACCACATATACATTTGTTCCATCAGGAGTTGCTGCAACTCCGTTAGGACCATTCCCTACGTTCACATGGGTGTAACATTATTTTTGGTTGTGTCAATTACAGAGACAGTGCCGGAACTGGTAGAGTTTGAGTTTGTCACATAGACCTTTGATCCGTCAGGTAACTGCATATACATACGGTGGTCTCCCTATCTTTACAGTGGCTATAACAGTATTAGTTCTTGTGTTAATTACAGAAACAATGACGAGATTGCCATAGTTTGAAATATATGCATACGGCTCTACACATGCAGTACTACCAGCATCAAAATCATAGCCGCTGAAACTAAAACCATAGAATACAACTTTTGTTTATTGATCATATATTGAACTCTTTTTCACTATATTATTAATTAGAAAAACTCGAAGATCATTCTATCTAATGGAAATTAGTTCATCAATAAAATAATTGAAACTATCTGCATCCACCATCTTTAGAAAAAATTCCTTCTCTGAGCTTCATAACAACTGTATTACTTCTTTGTACCCTTTTAATTCATGGCAATCTTACAGTCAGTGAAACCAAAATGGATTTTGGATATTTTTTAGTTCAAATAACTATAAAGTGCATGTATAGCCGAATTTCTACCCAAAATGGATATCATAATTTAAAGACAAATAATCCCGAGGGAAAAGTTTGTAAAGTAGTACAGTTTATACCATTGTGCAGAACATACATGCAATTTTTCCGAAGTAAATTGGATACTGTTGATGTGTGCATCATCAACAGTATCATTTCAAATCAATTCATTATAATTTTGATTTCCATAATAGGTAATTTTTGCAACGCTCAGATCCTTACCATAAGTTCCATCATATTGCAATTGAGCAGGGGTTCTTTTTGATCCATTTTCTATACCCCAAATCAATTTTTTTTATTTGAATATAAAGAAAATTAATTTTTATATTAATGATACTATTTTTGATATCATTATTTAAAAATAATATGGAAAAATAGAAAACATCTGGTTGCAACAAATTACATATATAAGCATTATAAACAATTTGTTGAAACCGTAGATTAATAAATACCAAAATATTTGATCCGTTCTTGAAGTGTAAATTTAAAGAATATTATCGATGAAGATAGATATCAAAACACGTGTAAAGGATATTCCATGGCAGGAAAGGGCCAATAATGCAGACATTGATAATTGAGATGTGGGAATTTCTGACTGTAGAAAAGGTCAAAGAAATACTCAAGCAATGAAAATAAGTTCAATAGAAGAATGATATCATAATTTAGGCTCTATAGAAGTTCTCTAAAATAGAAAATTTCCATAACTATTCAATTAGGGCAGCGTGCATAATTTTCGGTGCAATCTACTCTATACCCTTTAATCTTTTTTTTGATTACTGTTACATTATTACATACTTGTTTCCTGTGATCTAGTTTTCATTTATATCAATGAGTATTGAGACTACTAAACTCAAT
>PMJC01000412.1 GCA_003157235.1 Methanosarcina sp. | reverse complement strand
ATAAGCTTTGAATCAGGCCCTTTCGATATGTTCAGTAACAGCTACCTAAAAGATACCTATGATATTGGTCACGACATTGGTAATCCAATGAAGAATTGATGTTGCTGTATACAATGGATATGCTGCACTGAAAAAAAATGAGATGGGGAAAAGTGAGTAAAGATCTTCGAGGAATATAGGGCTTGACTTTGAAGGGAAACTTACCATTTTAAGCTTATTACAGCCAATTTTTCAACTGCCACCAGGAAAAACCATGCACTAAATAAACTAAATGGAATCTTGAGCTTCTCTTAAAGCCTGTGTTTGTGTTATAAGTTGACGTTCCGGGGATTCCAAAAATCTGTCCTTAAATATGCTAGAGTTGCCCAGCAAGGTCAAAGGCGATAGATTGAGGGGCTATTTTCGTAGGAACTCGTGCTTTCGAATCGTACCCCTCGAACTAACTCTTTTTTCTGTAATCAGTAGTAATTTGTAGATCTTTATCTGTTCTTCCTTTCTTGTATTCAATCTTCGATATTTAGTTTTTATTTCAAATCTTGTAAACTCATAAGAAACCAAAATCTAATATCTCATATTTCTAATTTAATTAATAAAGATATAGATTTATTATGTGTAAGAGAATACCAAAAAAGTCGAATAATGGCTAAATTTTTCCTTTATACTAAATCCAATATCGAAAAAGGATTAATATGCTTTTAGAAAGGAAATTGAGAGTAATATTCCTTTAAATCAAAAAAAATTATTTTCCATCCGTATTTTTATTTTTTGAACTATAAATAGTATCCAATCTGGAAAATGAGGCTTATTATTCCTTCAAAAGTAAACCAATTTGTAAGGACCCTATAGCAATACTGTTCTAGCATACCGAGTTAGAAGATTCGTCAAAAGATTAAATCAAAGGGAGTAAATCTCCGATTTCAGTGTTATCGCTCACTATCAGCTTCTGTCAAAAATGTTAATTTAGAATTGTGTAGATTTTTTTTTTAAAGAGGAAGACCTAAAGTGAAGCTTAATAATATTAAGAACGAATCATGGTAAGAATCATTTTGAACTTTTCAATGGCATGGAGTGCATGAGATTCGTTTGCAGGCATTATAATCATCTCCCCTTTCTCAAGGATATTTTTACTGCCAGAAATAGTAATTTCTGCCTTGCCATCTATTACCTGAATCATGGCATCGAAGGGAGCTGTATGTTCACTCAGTCTTTCTCCTTTATCGAAGGCAAATATAGTCACAGTTCCCGTGCCTTTACGGAGAATTTCTTTGCTAACAACGGCTCCTTCCTGGTATTCAATCAAATCTTCTACCTTGAGTGTCTTGGCTTTTAATTCTTCAGACATTATTCCACCTCTAATCCTTGTTGCATAAATTAATCTAACTTATCCAGATACCGGACGAAGTCTTGAATAACTGGAATATAATTGCGCCCCTTTTGTTATCGTTTAATGATTTTCATGCACAACTTCGAATAGTATGTCGAGATTTTCCTGACATTTATTACAAAACATATTTTTTCACCTTTAAAACTGTTTTTCAGTTTACTCCCCGTTTTACCAATATACCAGAAATGTATCTTTTTAGTATAGATAGGTTTAGAATATTATTTTCTATACGATAGTAGCTCATATATAGGAGACGATTTTGAGATGGGTATCTTGATAATGAAACTCAATTTTCACAAGCTAGAGCTTGAGATTTTATCCCCTTGACCGCAGACAGTAGAGATTTTTCTTTTTGTTCACACTTCATTCCGTCTTCAACAGCTTCCCTGAAGATATATCCGGCCTTGTGCAGGATAGTATCCCCTGGCTTAGAATCTTTGCCCATAAATCTGTACAGTGATAAGAAGTCCACGTTTCAGAATTCGGACTCATTTGTATTCGGTTAACGAATTCCATGCACAATTTTGAATACCATGTATTTGATTTTTCATTTCAACCACGTAAGTCCTGCACAAATATATTTCTGCATGATCTAAAATATTTTGGCAACTTTTGTGGATTTACATACTATCCAATTCATAAATTTTCTTCGAAACTACTTTAATGTATCAAGGTTTAAATTTCAATATGGGTATTTTGCATATCCCGCCAAAATAGGGAATTGGCGTTGTATTGGCTACGATGATTTTTTCCAGGCACGCATGATTAATTATAGCTAAATCTACAACTGAGTCAATAACTGCTTGCTAATAGAATTACTCTAACGAAGTTGCTCAAAATTAGAGAGTATTTGTTTCTACAGTTTATCGATGTATACTCGCTTCTTCTACTCGTCAAAATATGTAAGATTATATTCTAATTCAATCTGGGATAGGTTGGTTATGTCTTCAAGAAGTAACCAATCGACTATAACGGTAAACAACTTTATTAATTATAAAAAATAACTTTAAGCCTCCATTTTGGCGGCATATGCAAAAATACCCATATTAAGACATGCTCTCAATCAGACTTTCTCTTGATCCTTACTCTAGTCTTAATATATCCAAATAAACAGAAGTAAAATCAAAAATCCAAAACCAATAAATTATTAAGTGAGCAATCAAACACGTGAACTATTATTTTGACCGGACTTTAGTTTCTTAACAAAAGCGATTTAGTTAAGTTAAAAAAGGTGCAGCTATGCCTCATATAATGGAATTACTTGGAAAAACAAGAGTC
>PMJC01000378.1:3266-5303 GCA_003157235.1 Methanosarcina sp. | reverse complement strand
TGTAATCTCCATGCATAATTTAAAAGGATTTGTCACCTAATTTTCAGGTCAATAATGACATTTCTTAAGGTAATAGATATTGTCCTATTTCTTTTTGAGTCTTCAGCAGTACTTATCATTTTGTTCTCCTGGATCAATGTTTGAATGTGAATCCCGTAATTATGCATAGTTTATGCTATAAAACATGTGCATAAAGTGAAACCAGAAAATCATGTTTTGTAATGAAGGAAAAGGATGAAAAACAGTCATTTTTACGGAATTTTCAGTACATTGCTAACTTTGGTAGTGTTTAAAATTTGCTGAAATCTAATGCTAAATTTATACATAATTTGTGTGATCTGATTCGTTTGATGTGTGGTTCCCTTTCTCATAATTTCTTGATATTAGTGGTTTTCCAGAAAAGTTAGCAAGCGAACTGAATAAATATCTAATCTGAAATTGTGTTTTGTATCAACTGGACAAAAATTAGCAACGTATGTGTTCAGATAACCATTCTTAAGCATCTTAAATGCTTAAATTCTTCTGTAAATTTTAGCACTTTTTAATCTCTTTTCAGCAACAAAAAGCTGTTAATATTTTTCAGACGAAAGTTTCAATCTGTAGAAATTTTATTTATATTTACTTTCGTTTATTATATATCATTAATTATATTAATATTCAAGAAACATGAAACGTGGTTATTCAAAAAATAATTTTAGATGTGACCAATAAATAAGTAACTTATTTAGTAATTTATATACTAAGCATCATACAATTTATTTAGAAAAAATTAAAAAATATAGAAATTATTATCAGAAGTTACTAGAAGTAGAAAGCTCTCAAAACTCCAAAAATTTGATACATAAGAGCTGTTATTGGTTTTTAGTCTTTGACAAATAGCTATCGAAGATTACTTAAAATTTGAGAAGTAAGTATTGGATTTTATGACAATATAATCTTTAAAATATGATGAAAGTAACAAATGAGAGTTAATGAAACATTCTTGGATAAATGGATAAGGAGATAAATATGAAAAAGAATCGAAATATAACTAATTATGTAAATATATTAAAAAAGTTAGTAATTTTCACTGAACTTCTTGTTTTGTTCTTGGTAATAGGTTCATCAATAGCAATGGCATATGCAGGATTTTCAGAAGAAAACAAACCAATATCTGTATCATACTGATCATAAATTTATTCACAAAGATATTACAAACCAAACTGAATTTTCTCCAAAGGTTGGACTTGCACCAGAAAATCCTAAATTTACCGAATACAAGAATAGAAAACTTGTCTACCAAACCACACAGGCCCCAAGTGGACATAAATCTGGCTTCTTACCCTCGCCTGTGGACCTTAGCCATCTCAAACATATTTCAGTCGCAGAAGTATTTGCTTCAGCAAGCACATCTATTTCAACTTCCTATGACTTACGAACTCTGAAAAGGGTAACCCCTGTAGAGAACCAGGGTGATGCAGGTACGTGCTGGACATTTGCAACTTATGGATCTCTTGAATCGTATTTAATGCCAAAAGGATTATGGAGCTTTTCAGAAAATAATATGAAAAACCTGCTTTCTTCTGCAAATAGCCCGCAAGGTTTTGATTACGGTCCCAATGACGGGGGTGACTCTGTGATGTCAACTGCCTATCTGGCACGTTGGACCGGACCTGTGAACACCAGCGATGATCCTTATAGCGATACATCAAGCTGTTCGTCCAACGAGATCGGACTTCCTGTACATAAACATGTACAAAATGTAACTTTTCTTCCAACCAGAAATAGTCCTACGGACAATCTGGATATAAAACAAGAAATTATGAATTATGGGGGAGTAGCTACTGCAATGTATTTTGATCCCTACAATACTAATGCTAATAATTATAACCAAAACACACACGGTTATTACTATAGTGGAACAACATCTTCTGACCATGAAGTGACCATTGTAGGCTGGGATGACTCTTTTAGTAAGAATAATTTCTCCACAACTCCACCCAGAGATGGAGTGTTTATCATAAAAAATAGCTGGGGTACAACTGCAGCAGATTGGGG
>PMJC01000378.1:0-3190 GCA_003157235.1 Methanosarcina sp. | reverse complement strand
TCCCACAACTGGCTGGGGTGCAAATATCTTTACTGCAAAATCCAACGAAGTCCTCAAGGCAGTAAGTTTCTACACGACAGATATAAACTGCAATTATGTAATTAATATCTACAATAATACTGGGTCCCAACCCATTAGTCAAAATAGTCCTACTCTTACCCAGAGTGGAAAAATTCCAAATGCAGGCTACAATACAGTCCCCCTGAATTCCGGAGTGAAGCTCAACGCTGGTCAAAAATTCTCCGTAGTACTGAAGCTTATAAACCCTGTATACAATTATCCAATTGCTGTGGAAATGCCAATCTCTGGTTACAGTAGTCAAGCAAAAGCAAATGCATCAGAAAGTTTTGTAAGTTCTGATGGAAAGACATGGACCGATATAACAACAGAACCAGGTTACGCAAATACTAATGTGTGTATCAAAGCATTTACTGATCCACAAGATCTTTCTGTAAAAGGTCTTCCTGTAGCTAAGTTCAGTACCAACGTAACCAATGGTTATGTTCCCCTTACGGTTCAATTTACATACCTCTCGACAAATGCCATCGGACAGAAGTGGAACTTTGGAGACAGAGCTAGATCAATTCAGAAGAATCCAATGCATACTTACCTTGCAGCAGGAATCTATACAGTTAATTTGACAGTAAGCAATGCAGTAGGTACAAATTCAATGCTTTCTACAATCAATGTTCTGACAAAGACTCCTAAAAAGATTCCTACAATTGCCTAGAGTAACCCTGATAACTTGTATCCGTAACAGTCACCACTAGGGAATGGCTATTTGTGGTATTTTCATACTGATAGAGCTAATAAGAACAGGCACTGAATCTAAGAATTATTGAGTATGAAATAAAACAGCATCATAGCCTTTTTTTCAAGGCATTAAGAATCAACTCTTGATAAACTGCCTTGAATTGATGGCGATGTTTTTCTTTTCTTATAAGTTTGGGTCCATATGTAATAAAAAGAGAATTTGCTGATAATCCAAGGCCTTACAATAATTAAAAAAATAACTCGTTAATTTTTTTCTCCGATTTTATTATACGCTTTTTTGCTATCGGTATTTTAGTTTAGATCATATCCAGCTACATGTTAGAGATTTCCAAACTCGTCCTAGTGTACCATTTAATGGATTATATTTGAATTGTCGTTGATATCATTCACAATAAAAATCAACAATTTATCAAATAATTTTAATTGACTCTATGCTCTTTTCTCTGCCATAAAAATAGGATTTATCGTTGTTACTAATGCATAGTTTTTGTATCAAAATCTCTGAATTTCCTAAGTTCCATATAAAATAAGAAAAGGTTACTGATCTATGACTCTTGGAATTTATGAAACTCCTAGAACATCTGGAGCTCATGGAACACTTGGAACTAATTAGCCCAAACAACCATCGTAAATAGAACAAGTAGTGAATAAAAGGTGTATAACCATTCAAAATTTACAGAACTCTATTGCACTGCCTACTTGATATTAACAAACTTTTGCTGGCTTGTAAATGTAAATATTTTAGATAGCCAGGTAAGAAAAACTAGACATCGATAATTTCAATATTTTCTGAAATCTTTTCTGGCATAACATCTGTAAAATATCAAAGTTTATGGGTTTTTAATTTAATTGATTTGGACGAGTGATTGTTCAACCAGTAACACATATAAATTCTTTTTTGTAGTAATAACACAATTTTTAGTTTTAATAACATAAAATGTGATTAAATAAAAGAAAAATGTTAAATACAACTTTATCATACAGCCGTATGAAAGTTAAAATAAACCTCCGATCTCAACAAATTGTTTTCTAGCCGGATTAAGATTGTATCAAACCTAACAAGAAAGGAATGACTTGAATGTTGAAACAAAAAGTTAGTAGACTAAGAAAGATACTGATCATTTTGCTGGCAGTACTTTTTGTATTATCTGTGACAACAGTGGCAGCTAGTGCACATGGCGGCGGTCGCTGGGGCGGCGGTTGGGGCGGTTGTTCTTACTGGGGCTATGGTACTGGTTGTGTGTATGGGTGAACGGTAATTGGATTTGTCCTTCATACAGTGGAATGCCATACACAGTGCAAGCTTCAGCACCTGCAACGCCAGCCCAAGCTCCAGATCCAAGTCCAAATCTTGCAGGAGTAGCTATATTTCCAGAAACAGCATCCAAAGATCCAGGAACATCACCAACTACAGGAGCACAAACGTCTCCAGACTCAGCTGCATCTCCAAGCTCACCGGCATCTGGAGATGCAGGCACATCGCCAACTTCTTAAGGGGATTAATTTTGGCTATATATACAACGTTCCAAAATAACTTTGCTTTTTCTGTTTTCTCTAAAAACCTATCCGAAAAATCAATAATGGCATGTTGTAAAAAGTTACCATGCATTTTCGATTAAGTGATGAATCATGTTAAAGAATGGCTAAAAAAATGATTTTATATTCTTACTTGGAAATTGTTCTATAGATTCCAGTGATCCAAATAATCATCAAAATAAACATTGATAACAGTAATACTTTAGATTATATTTTTGTCGTTCCTAACCTTACAAAAGCTGATCTTTATTGAGCTGACCTTAAAAAAGCTAACTTTGACAGGTTTCACAACTTATCAATTGATCAACTTTCTACAGTGAATAACACCTTATAAAACCAAGAATGAATTCTTTTTATGACTATATCATTCTAAATAGATCCAGCCTTCATGAATGCACAGTTTTTTTTGTGGTAAAATCTATGTATTTTCTTATTTTTCAGCCAACATCACCTAAAATTTTTATCTAATTGTGGGTATAATACATTGTTTTTATTAAAAAATGTGTTATGTTCAAAAGCCAAAAAGCTATTATATTATGCATTTTACGAAGGATAAAAAATAAATGAAAATTAGGTAACTATTTAACTTACAAATGGAGTTCATTTAATCTATTTAGACAAACTGCCTTTTTGTTTCCAGGCATATGAATCCTGTGGATTAACTTCAATTGCTTTATTAAATGCTTGTATTGCTTCATCTGACTTGCCTAATTTCTCTAAAGCTGTGCCTTTGCCATCCAATGATAGCGAATCTTGCGGGTTAATTTCAATTACTTTGTCATAGGCTTATTATTGCATCTTCATGCTTGTTTAAATTATCAAGAGCATTTTCTTTATTGTCCCAAGCGCCTGAATTATGTGGATTAATTTCAATTGCTTT
>PMJC01000091.1 GCA_003157235.1 Methanosarcina sp. | reverse complement strand
ACAGCCCAGCTTATTATAAGATCAGGCACAGTGAAATCGACCATGTGATTACCTATACCCATACATATGCTGGCCAAGCCCTTCCTACAGAAATTATTGAAGTCAGTGGCATCGTTGAAGAAGTTGGGAATATGAAACGGCTTGTAGTAGGCACTTCAAGAGAGCCAAAAGGAGAATGGATAAAGTCTCTCACATGGCTTGAGAAGTGCGGATATATTTGAAAATATCTAATAAAAGNNGAAAATGAAAATGTCCTGATTGCAGACAAAACATGGTAGAGATATTAATGCTTCAATTAACATCAAAAAATTTTCTCTCATTGATCAAAATCTGATTGTTATCTGACAACCGTAGAATGTGGGGGATGGACTTTGGTACTTGTTCTCAGAAGAAAAAGGTATTAATCAAGAAGCTACTAGTCTTCAGCTGAGTGGTAGTGCACGATGTTCTACTGATTCATTGAAATTGCACCGGACATTATATGGTTCAAAGCAGCTGTCCTCAGAATAAAGTTTCTTTAGCATTATATGATCAGCAAACAGGCGATTTTTTTTGAGTAATGAATCTTTTACAGTGTTTCACAATAATTCTGCATCTGAAGATTTTTTGAAGAAGATAAGTAAAACTATTTAATGAAAAATATGAATACAAGTGAACAATAGCTAGCGCCTTCTTTGAATCTCAAAATAGTAGACGATTCAATGAGATCACTAATGTGATCAAAGTCAGTATATCTTGGAAAGTTTAAAAATATAATTCCATTATTTTTTATATCAAATTTAGAAAATTGTATCTTTAATAAATTCAACGGTGCCTCAAGTGCTTAGTCCCATAGAATACCAAAGTTATGAATAGATCTTCGTTAAAAAACTTGTAAGCTTGTAAATGTGTTTATAGTAGTGGGATATATATACAAATATCGAGTGTGTGAAAATGATAAACGTAAAAAAGTATATCAGATATATAATCCTTGGTTGTTTTGTTGGATTATTACTGATTTACCTTCGTTTTAAGAAAGTAAATGTTCAAAAATAAGTTTCGAGTAGATGTATTCATTGAAATTTTTTAGGAATTTTCATTGATAATGCATCCATATTTCCGATCAAAAAATTCAAATTTATGAACCAAGATGAACCTAATTGAGGGATAGGGGTAACTCTCAAGCTGAAGAAAAAAATTATTATTCCCAATCTTCACTGCTATTTAATGAGCAAATATATGTGGGTTGATTTTATTTAACTGTTGGATATTTATCATTTTTTATTGAGCTTGTAGCTTAATTAGATATTTAACCACATCGATACTCTGCAAAACTGTTTATTTTATTTACCATGATTTAAAACTACTTTTAACTAAGAATTGAAGTATCCAGATTTCTCTAAGCCAGTTATGGGAAGACCAGGAATGGTACTAACAACCTGATGCAGATACCTTTTAAGAGTGGTCATTTGGAATTTTAGCAAATACTAAAGCTTGATAATTAAGAAAACTTTTTATTTGCATTCTCCAATATACGCAACGTTTTTAATCATCTCTAATGGTTATGAAGCAGCTGATAATCATTTAATCTTAAAGTTCATTTGATTTTGCGTAAAGCCGCTAAAAAGCGGAAGATATCAATTTAGTTGCAAAATTATAAATCGAGGCTTATTAATGCAGTACCAGGCAAAAGTTATAATTGAACTGAAGGTAGGCATGCTTGACCCTGAAGCCACTACAGCAAAAAGGGCTCTTGGACACCTTGGCTATGATGTCAACAGTTTAAAAACCGCAAAGCTATATGAAATCGTAATAGAAGCCGAATCTTTAGACATCGCACAGCATAAGGTTGAAGAAATGTGCCAGAAGCTTATTGCAAATCCGATTATTCACAACTACACAATCAAGCTCCAGGAGCTTAACTGAGAGCTACACAGCAAAAGGATTGAACATCTAGAAAAGCTAAAAATTTCAAAATGCTGAAAATTGAGGGAAAAAGATGAAAGTTGCCATTATTCAGTTCGGAGGCACAAACTGTGACCTNNGACTATCTGAGAGCAGGAGCAATTGCAGCCCGCACTCCAATTATGGATTCTGTAAAAAAACTTGCAGCTGAAGGAAAGCCTGTCCTTGGGATTTGTAATGGTTTTCAGGTTCTCACAGAAGCGAGACTTCTTGAAGGGGCTCTTACTACTAATAAATACCCAAAATTTAGATGCCAATGGACCAACATCAGAGTAGAGACTGTCAATACTCCGTTTACCTCTAGGTTCAGAAAAGGTGAGCTTGTAAGGATGCCTATTGCCCATATGGAAGGGAAATTTTACACCGACGAAGAAACTCTATCAAAACTTGACGAAAAAGACCAAGTCGTTTTCCGTTATGTAGATGAAAATGGGGAAGCAACAGATGCATCTAACCCTAATGGTTCTCTAGAAAATATTGCAGGAATAGTAAGTACTTCACGAAACATTCTCGGATTAATGCCCCATCCTGAAAGAGCTTNNATTATTTTTTAATCCATTTTTTTCAAGTTGACATACTAGATGATTGGAGATTTGATACTCTTTTCCAGTCGAATATCCTCTAGCTTGCAAGTGGATGAGAACTTCCAAGAAAATCTCTATTAACTAGCTATTTATTTTTTTAAACTATTTTCGGAATGTAATATGTAACTATTTAACACGAACTATTGAGTCTAGGAAATTAGGTATCACATCATTCTTGGTATGAAGTATCGTAAAAAATTTGTTGTAGACAATGAGACCATCAACTATTTGAAACATATATNNAAAGGTGCTGTTTTGAGTTTGATACAATAGGTACCAACCGTTGTCATGTAAATTTTTTCGTTTGGGCTAAACCAAAATATTCTCTTCCAAGAGTTTTGCAGTTTATAATAAATATTGCAGCATGAAAATCTTTGAAGATCACTCCAAAATACAAAAAATTTATGGAATTATAAACTGTGGATGTTACATTGGAACTTGGGTGACTATAAAAATCTATCTTTAATTAAATAACTGTGTTGGAACAAATCCGTGAAACCAGAATGAAAAGAAGCAAATGAGCAAATGAAAAAATTTGATTTTTAATAATTCCTTGCTATCCAAAGTGTGGTGCGAACATACCCAGTTACTTTCTGTAGGTTGGTCTACCTCAACTTCGATTTCTCCAATGGAAGCTGAGTCATCTTTTTTACTCAAATCTGTGGGACTACCCTGCTCCTGGGCAAGTGAATGAATATATGAAATAATACCATTCTTGTTTCACAGGAGTAATATTGAA
>PMJC01000196.1 GCA_003157235.1 Methanosarcina sp. | reverse complement strand
GTATTCTCATATGGGAAGCGGGTAAAAGAAAATGGATATTATGAAACAAAACAAAACGCGACCACGTTGCGCGACAGTAAAAATGGTTATGCAAATGTTGGTGGAGAAGAATCGATTGATAGGTTGGCCGAACTTACCGCTGAATACTCACTATCACTTAATAAACATAATTTTAAGATCCTGGGTGGTTATAGTTATACGGATAATGACTATAATAATTATTTTATGGAAAACTGGGATTTTCCAACNNAACAAATTTAGTTGGATTTTTTGGCAGATTTAACTATAACTATAATGATAAATACTTGTTGATGGCAAGTCTTCGTCGGGAAGAAGCCAGCCAGTTAGTCGGTACCAATAATCCTTGGGGAACATTCCCGGCCATTTCCGTTGGATGGAGGATTACAAAGGAATCTTTTATGAGTAATCAAACTCTATTTAACGATATCAAGTTAAGAGCCGGTTATGGGGTTACAGGATCACAGCCATCGGATCTATTCCGTGGAGTAGGATTGCTTGGGTACGACAGGAATGTATTAAACAATGGTGTATGGTCAAAAGATCTTCTGCCATCACAAAATGCTAATCCTGATTTAAAATGGGAAGAAAAACGTGAAACGGACATAGGTCTCGATTTCAGCTTACTAAAAGACCGTATTAGTGGTAGTTTTGATTATTATAACCGCGAAATCAACAACCTGCTTTTTCAATTCCCCGTACCAAGCCCTCCAAACCTTTATAATTTAACCGAAGCAAATGTCGGAAAAATGAATAATAAAGGACTGGAAATAATGATCAACTTTGTACCATTTAAAACCAGTAACTTCGAGTGGAACAGCAATTTTAGTTATTCTACCAACACCAATAAACTGAAAAGCCTGTCGAACGATATCTATAAGTTATCCACCGATTATTTACAAATTGGATATACCGGTCCTCCTGTTCAAACCTTTACCCATCTTTTAAGAGTTGGTGGACCTGTCGGTGATTTCTATGGATTTAAAGTCATTGGTATTGGTAGCGATCAAACAGATGCAGCAAATTATGGTCAATGGATATATGAAGGAGCCAATGGGGAAGCTGTAAAATACTCCGATTTTGGTCACGCTTTTGGTGATAAAAAGGTAATAGGTAACGGACTTCCAAAATTTTATTTAGGATGGAACAATACCTTCAGGTATAAAAATTTCGACCTGTTTATTACACAAAGAGGTGCCTTTAAATTCCAGATTGCCAACGAACAGCGAATGATTTATGAAAATCCAACGTATACACAGTACAACCTTCTTAAATCTGCTTTCAATAAGGTGTACGGACAAGCCTTGCTGAAATCAACGCCTGAATTCAACAGCTACTACATTGAAAACGGTGATTACTGGAAAATTGATAATGTTACACTGGGATATAACTTCACAAAAACCGGAATCAAGTTTATTCAATCGGCACGAATTTATGCATCGTCCCTGAATACCTTCATCATTACAAAATATAAAGGGTTAGACCCTGAAGTAAGTATGAGGAATGGAGTCGTAAGCGCTCAATCTGGTATCCAGGTGATACCTACTAAAGGGTTGGATCCGGGGATTGACTCTCGGGATAAATATCCCACAACACGTACTTTTACGTTTGGTCTTAACATAACTTTTTAATCATTAAATTAAAATGAATATGAAGAACTTAAAATATATAGTAAAAGCAGGGACATTAGTTTTTGCTGTCTTGATGATTCTAAATACATCTTGCACCAAATTGAAGAATACTAATTATAATGCACTCATAGCGAGTGATTTTAGCCCTGCCAGTTCGGACCTGCAAGCTTTAGCTGGTGCAGCCTATGTGAACTGGCGCGATGTGCTTCTGCAATGGAATACACTTTGGCGGGCTCAGGAACAATCAGGTGATGCGTTTATAACACCGGAACGCCCGAATGGATGGGTCGATGGTGGGGTTTACCGCAGGATACATGAACATAATTGGACAACCGATGATGATATTGTGGTAAATGTTTGGACAAATGCATATCAGGGTATTACCAACTGTAACCGGATTATATACCAAGTTGAGTCGGGCGCTATCCCGGTTGCTGTAAAGGACACAACATCTCTCATCGCCGAAATGAAACTGTTAAGAGCCTCCTATTATTGGGTTTTATGCGATTATTATGGAAATGTCCCCATCGTTGATAAGTTTAATGTACCCACTGGTTATTTACCAAAGCAAAATACCAGGAAAGAGGTATATGACTTTATTGTTAAAGATATTCTCGCAAACTATAATCTGGTTAGCGCTAACAACAATACAGTAACCTATGGTAAATTTAACAAATGGGCCGGACTTACTTTGTTAGCTAAAATGTACCTGAACGCAGAGGTATATACCGGAACCGCTGCTTATGACAAATGTCAAGCTATTTGCGATACTATTATTAATGCAACAGGAACCACCAAAATTGCGCTGGAAACAAACCAGAAGAATGTATTTATTACGGCAAATGAAAATTCGAAGGAGATCGTTTTTGCCATACCATTCGACTCAAAATATGTAACCGAATGGAATGCATTTGATATTCACATGCAAACCCTGGAACCCGAAAACCAGAAAACCTATAATCTTGAGTCTACTCCATGGGGTGGTATTTGTGCCGATCCACAATTTATTAACACTTTCGATCCGGAAGATAGCCGCTTCACCGATAATTTCATTCGGGGGCAACAATACGCATCCAATGGCGATGCTCTTATCTGTGCACTTGGTACCCTTGTCGGCCAGCCGTTGGCCTATATAAATGTAGTGCCCGGCGTTGATTCCACCCAGGAAGTTAATGGTTATCGTTTGGGCAAATTCGAGATTGCCATGGGTGCAACAAACCGTTTAAGCAACGATTTTCCACTTTTCAGATATGCCGATGTATTAATGATGAAAGCAGAATGCCTTTTACGCACCGGACATGCTGATGATGCTGCCGCAATTGTTACAACGGTCAGGGCACGTGATTTTAAAACAAATCCGGCAAAGGCTATTGTTACAGGCGCCCAATTACAGGGTGGCAGTAATTATGATTATGGACTTCAAAATCACTTAGCTCCATTTACGCATGAAGGAGGCGCTGATATTCAANNAGGATGGGAATTTAACCAGGAAGCTCGTCGCAGAACGGATATGATCCGTTTTGGCATGTTTACAAAAAAATCATGGCTGTCTCACTCTCCAAACGGAGATTACAGGGCGCTTTTCCCACTACCCAGAACAGAGATTGCGAAAAATTCAAACCTTAATCAAAATCCCGGATATAATTAGCACTTGAATAGTTTGTAGTTATGTCCTTCCTTTTCCTTTCAGAAATGAGAGGATTAAGGAAGGACATTTTTAAATATATGTGGTTTCAGCTCACTGGCAACAGT
This sequence comes from Methanosarcina sp., assembly GCA_003157235.1. GTDB lineage: Archaea > Halobacteriota > Methanosarcinia > Methanosarcinales > Methanosarcinaceae > Methanosarcina. The sequence goes on along the minus strand of PMJC01000196.1, from coordinate 98 downwards.
TATACAATAGCTGAATGACTGAGAACCAAACGGTTAAATATCTACCAACAGATATTAATATTTTAAATATGAATAATAAAAAACGATTGCTGATTTAT
>PMJC01000322.1:13043-14349 GCA_003157235.1 Methanosarcina sp. | reverse complement strand
CAAGTTCCTAAATGAAACTGAGACTATTAACAAATACGTCAGGAAGCTGAAGGGTATGGGTGTAAAAACCATAGTGGTGCTCATACATGATGGAGGCTCTCAGTCAGCTGATGGATTGTACAACGAGAGCCTGAATATGAGTGTTCCCATCTTAGCTGTAGTCAAACTCACCGATCATGCAGCAGATGTATTCATCACCGTTCACACCCATAAGACCTATAACACCCTTATTGACGGCAGCATAGTGACAGAAGCTTATGCACAGGGGAATGTACTCATAGATATCTATTTGGTGATTAGCAACGAGACTCATGCTGTGATCGAGAAAAGGGCCAGAAATATTATAGTGTCCAGAGCTGTTCCTTAATATTCCGGAGTAGCCGAGTTGGTCAAGGAATATAAATGTCTGGTTGCACCCACTGCAGACAAGGTGATCGGCAACATCACGGGTAATATTACAGCGGAACCTAATGATTCAGGTGAATCTACCCTGGGAGATCTCATAGCCGATGCCCAACTCTATAACACCTCTAACCCAAGTTATGGTGGTGCTATGGTAGCTTTCACGAACCCGGAAGGAATTCGCTTTGACTTGAATTTGAGGGGAAGTGAACTACCATGTAATGTCACGTATTGTGAGGCTTTCAGCGTCCAACCTTTTGGAAATAACCTAGTCACAATGATCTTGAGTGGCACTCAAATAGACACCTTGCTGGAGCAACAGTTCGACAACACATCTTTTGGAAATAAAGGTATACTACAGGTCTCAAAAGGCTTCGGCTATACCTGGAACAAAAGCGACCTCGTTGGTAAGAAGGTCAATATCTTCAGCATAAAGATCAATGGCACTTCTATCGATCCTAGCATCCTTTATCGCGTAACAGTGGACAGCTTCATGGTCGATGGAGGCAATAATTTATTTGTCTTGAAGGCCGGGTTCAATAGGACTGTAGGGTCTCTGGATAATGTAAATGTCTCAGCCAATTACATCAAGAATTTCTCTCCGTTGGCTCCTGGACCCAGGGATCGCATTGCTGTGGTAAAATAAAAGCAAGGGGTGTTATCTACTCTTTAGACAGGGAGAACTGCAAGGGTATTTTTTTAGTCGATTATTCCCTCCCTGTTCTGATGATAGCTGTTAGACAATTTCTAGCAGTAATACCTTATCCCTTTTTTTTAGTTTAAAAATCTCAAACGCTTCTTTTTTTCATCTTTTTATCTAAAATTAAATTGTTTGACAATCTTTTAGGGTGGAATGCTGCAAGCAATTTTATTAAGAGTCTTTATTTACTATCGAAGAAAATAT
>PMJC01000322.1:0-13018 GCA_003157235.1 Methanosarcina sp. | reverse complement strand
TTCTACCTTTTGCCGGTTCAACATCTCTACATATGTTTCAAAGCCACAGGCTCGGCAATCAAGACTTGCAGATCCGCTGGTTTTAATGCCTATCAGGATCGCAACCCTAGCATTTCTGAGTTTTGCAGCATCCTTTCCCAGGAAATCGAAGCCTTTGCACTTTTCATCTGCTAATTTTTCCATTTTCCGAGCAAGAACTTCAACATCATCTTTTTCAACAAAGGCAGTTACATTGTCGTCTAATCCTTTAGCTTTTTAGGCAGTGCATGAACCAGAAGGATACTCTTTGCAAGTGTATCAAGGATCATCGGATTTAGTATCATATCCAGATAATTGGATTTTTTGAGGCTTAAGCATCTCACAGGTTTTTGGAAGGACTGTATATCCTGCTGTTTTCTTTAAAAGGTAAAAGACTCTCCGTTTGAAGGTGCATAAGAATCCACGCCGATTTCCTCCGAAATCCATTGCGAGAAAACTTCAGTTTTGTCCACATGCATTACAAAGATTCTGATTGTGTCTTTTTTGCAGAAATCTTTTACAAGCTTTTTGAGCTCACTGTCCCCACTGTGAGCGGAAAAGTCGTACTGCTCTATTTTGGGCTTGAGTGTAAGGACATCTCCTTTTGTTTCAATAATCCTATGCTCAAGAGCCAGCCGGCCATTTGTGCCTTCAACCTGATAGTCGGTAAGTAGGATCTTTGATTTTGGATCTTTATACAGTCGGCTTAGATAATAAAGAGCTGGTCCTCCGTCCAGCATTCCAGCTGTAGTGACAATAACTGAAGGTTTTTTAAGGACTAAATCTCTCTGTTGGACTTTCACGGAAATCACACGTTTGAAAGCCCTGTCAAGAAGCTCGGGATTTCTCAGATATTCAGGGTATTTTTTAAGTATTTTGTAGACATCCAGGCCCATACCGTCCACATAAGCCGTGATTCCGTGTGCGTCAAGGAGCATCAGGACTTCCTGAGTCCGACCTATTGCAAAGGCAGGGATAAGGGCAGTGCCTCCTTTTTCTAGAGTATCTTGGACTGATTCGATAAACTTTTCTTCAGTTTCCTTTCGTGGAATATGGTCTTCCTCGAAATACGTGCTCTCGAGCACAAGCGTATCTGCTTCAGGAAATTCGGCTGCACCATGTACAAGCCTTGTTTCTTTCAGGCTGAAATCTCCTGTATAAAACAGACTTTCTCCGTGTTCGGATTCCAGGTGGATTCCAGAAGCACCAGGGATATGACCTGTGTTGTAAAAGCAAACACTGTATTCGTTTATTTTGAACGTATTTCCATAATCAATCGTTCGTGTCCTGTGGCCAAGTTGATGGAGATCTTCAGGATCAAAAGGAGATACACCCGAAAGTGTAGTCTTTGCGAGTTTGAGGGTATCTCTCCCTAAAAGATTGGTAAACTCTGCAGTCGGTGGGGTCATGTAGACTTCCGGATTCTGGTACATTAAGTTAGGCACTGCCCCACAGTGGTCCAGGTGTCCATGTGAAACAAGAACCGTCTTCGGTTCCATGTCGTTGAGAGGATATTCGGGTATGTCTCCTACTTTTATTCCGTAATCAAGCAGTATTTCCCCATTTACGAGTAAACCAGAACGTCCAACTTCCTTACATCCACCTTTAAAGGCCAATTCCAGATTAAAAACTCCTGAACTTTATATTATAAAACCAATATTCAACAGATGTACAGAAATGTAAAATTTGTTTCCTATTTACCTACTAGTAGTCATTGAAAGTTAGATTGATTTTTAAGCTACTTTCATGTTGAGAAACTAGATGGCATTTTTGTGTACATCTGCTGAGGATGTGACTTTAAGCTGCCTTTATACTATAGAGTTGGACTTATGCCATGCAAATAATTGTGTATATAAATAAGATATCACATGGTTTTTTTGCATTAAGTATCGCAAAAATTTTCTTTGAGACAATGGTATCATTAACTATTTGAAATATATATTCTTTTGAATTGGTAAAAGACACTGTTTTGAGTTGATGTAATCTGTGATGATGGCGATCAAGTTTATTTTTTCGTTGGAGTTGAAATAAAATATTATCCTTCAAGAATGATGCAGATTATACAAGAAACCAGGAAGAAAAAGAGGCATATAAGCAAATGAAAATACTTATTTTGAATAATTTCTTAATATCAGAGAGTGGCATGAACATACCCATTTATTTTCAGAAAGTTGTGAGATCACAAGTATGATATAACTGTATGGTATGATCATTTTTCTGCTTTCTTTCGGTCAGTAATCAAAAGCATCTATTGCATCAAAATAGATATCATCTCACTTATTTTTGGTAGGCTTAATAGTTACCAAAAGCTAAACAATTATTCAAGCAGGATAGGATTAAAATAATCTTAAATTATAAAAACAAAGAATGAATATTAAATAATAGATCCAATAATATGAATCTTGGACAGGAAAATTAAAGAAATATTGAAGTTAATGTAGACAGAAGATTATTTCAATGAACTTACGATTTCAGCAGATTGTTTATATAGGCTTTATATATACCCAGCCCAAAACTTTGGTTTATCTAAATCCTCCGACGATTAAGAATATCTTGGGATTAATAATTTGACACAGGAGTGCAGTTAATGGCTAAAATTTCAGTGATTGGTGCAGGAAACGTAGGAGCAACTACGGTCCAGCGACTAGCTGAGCTTGAACTTGGTGAAATTGTCATGGTGGATGTTGTAGATGGATTGCCACAGGGAAAAGCTCTTGATCTAATGCAAGCAGGGGCGATAAAAGATTATGATACCCAAATATTGGGAAGTAATGATTACTCAAACATTGAAAACTCTGATCTTGTAATAATTACAGCCGGAATTGCCAGAAAGCCTGGAATGAGTCGAGAAGATTTGATTAAAACAAACTCCAAGATAGTTGCGGAGATCTCTAAAAATATTGCTAAGTATGCTCCCAAATCTATAGTAATAAATGTTACAAATCCACTTGATATTATGACCTATGTAGCAATGAAATCAACAGGATTTGAGGCAACAAAAGTATTCGGAATGAGTGGGGTTCTGGATTCTGGACGTTTTGCAAGTTTTATTGCAGAAGAACTTGAGTGTTCGAAAAAGGACGTACAGGCAATGGTTATAGGGGGTCACGGTGATCTTATGATACCTCTCCCAAAATATTCTGCTGTATCGGGAATTCCACTCATAGACTTACTCCCAGGTGATAAGATTTCCAGGCTGGTAGAGAGAACAGTAAATGGTGGAGCCGAAATTGTGGGACTCCTCAAACAGGGAAGTGCTTTTTATGCACCCTCTTCAGCTATCGTGTCTATGACTGAAGCTGTGATTAAAGACTCAAAGAGAGTGCTTCCAGCTTGTGCTTATCTGGAAGGGCAATATGGTCAGGAGGGGATTTACTTCGGAGTACCCGTTAAGCTTGGAGCTTCTGGAGTCGAAGAAATTTTTGAACTCAAACTAGATCAAGGCCAATATAAAATTCTCAGAAAATCATCAGAAGCTATTCGAAAGATAATTTCACAGATGGAAGCATAATAGATTTACTTGATGCAAAGAAAACATGTGAGATTGAAAAGAAAAGTTATGCCCCTTCAGTCCATCAGAAATCAATTGGATGATGTCTATTTTGATGCAATATGATACTTTGATTACTAAATGATTGACAGCTTAAAAACATTATCCATTACCCATAGTTAAAGAAAATAAACCAACTAAAATTTGTTCAATGAATCTTAGTAAAGCTGATTGTTGGTATTGTTCTGCCGAGGATGAATATTCACTAAAAGTTAATATCTAATTGCATGCATCCACTCCACCTAAAAAGATGTTAGATGCTTCAGGACGCCAGATAAGTTTGTCAAAATTCAGAAATTCTAGATTTTTGTTTTAACAGTTTTTTTTTAATTTAGGGAATTTTAACTCAGCTTTCAGCTTCCTATCAGAATCTTGAATATAGTGTTTTATTGTTTAAGCTGCCATGTTTCCAATGGATAGATCAAACTTGCCACTTGACCCTAGTCTCTCATCAAAATATTGTTATTTCAGTTCAGGACGAAGCTTGAGATATCTGTAAGACCTACCTCCTTTCAGATATCTAACAATCTCCAATTATAGAGTTCCTTGGATGGAATTTCAGAAATAATTGAACTTGATCTTCTACTACTTCCATAACATGAATTTTATAGCCTTGCTCGGTGCAAATAGTGGTAGGTATAGATACTCAATCCTTTTTAATTCACTTATTGTAGAAGATTTCGATAGACCTCTGATTTTCACGAGTAATTTATATCTTATTTATAAACATATGACCAAATTTAAGAATTTATCGAAATTCTCTAATGTTAAAATATTTAAACTCTCCAATGCTCAAATGCATAGATGTTTATCGAAATCCTCTTAATTTAGTTTAGTCATGGCTCTCTAATGAGGATGTATCTAGCTAGAGTATACTTATATAAATAAGATTTTAATAACAAGAGAACTTTTAATACAGCATTGTGATCATATCAGGTTGATTATTTTTAAATTATTTCTTTTCAGGTTAACAAGTCAAAGGTAGTGTTTATACATGAGAGAATCAGTCAGAAAACTTGGGCTCATAGGAATTGGCCTCTGGGCAATGACCGAAGAAAAAATAGATGAAATGGTAAAGGATCTGGTAGATAAAGGAACCATCAGTAAGGAAGAGGGCAAAAAAGTTATTCAGGATGTGCTTGAAGAAAGCAAAAAACAGAAGGTCGATCTTGAAAGAAAAATTTCTGACAAAATTCAGGACGCTATCTCAAAAAAAGACATGTTTACTAGAAGAGATATGCATGAACTTGAATCAAGAATAAAAATACTTGAAGACGAGATTCAGAGAATGAAAAATAAAGAAAAGATATTTTTTAAATGAAAACAATCTAGTGTATTGAGTTTTCACTTCCTTTACATTTCACATTTCGTCAAGTACTATAATTTCATTAAGGTTTGCAGCTTCAAGTAGATTCTGTAGATATCTCATGTCAGAATCAAGCTCCTAAATTTCTGCTTGTGTGAGGCGCACTTCCAAATATTCAGATAATGAATCAATCAATTCTATGGTATCATTTGAGCCTTCATTAATTTTTTTCCTTTAGATGTATAATTCCCGATAACCCCTGATCTTGCAAATCAGATGATTGAAACTGATCGTGTTAGCAAGTGAGTAAATTTGATCATCTTCTATCATCATAAATTTAATTATTTTTAGTGAAATTTCCAGTCTTAGATCATTTACTGCAGTTTGCTAATCCTTCCTAAGAGACATTGTCTCAGTTGATGAAGTTCCACTTGTAATATCATGAATTATTCTTTGTACTATTCCAGTACTTCACAAAATGGCTCAGATAAATTCTAACCTGTGCAATTCTTCCATTTTGGTACAGAAAACTGAGTTAATTTCCCATTTTTGCTTTGAACTGTCTCCTTTTTTCCACAATTTATTGACCCAATTATCTACTCTCTCAATATCTTCTTCATTATTTATTATAGCATTAGATTCGTAAAAGATGACTGGTTTTGCTTCAAGGTGGAATCATATATACGCATGATTAAGGAATGAATCATAACATATGTCGAAAGAATATGATTCTATATCGGCACTCCTTTTTTGCAAAACGTCTGTATTTTGATAAAATATCCCACGTTCATTTATGGATTAAATTCCGGGAATATGTAACCAGAAGAGATTATATTATGTATTGACTTTGCAACAAACAAAATAAAATATTATATATTTATATAAAAGCTAACTTTTTTATACTCACTTCCAATAAATTATTTTATACAATAATTACACCAAGTATACAAAGTTCGAAATTGAACTAAATTCCAGAAATCATAACGAGCTGATTTTGTTTTTTTCTGCTGTTTAAGCACTAAGTACACTGTATGACATGAGAACAAATCCCTGAATAGATATACTCCTAGATGAGTACACTGTACGTATGTAAATGCAGAAAATAGTAAAAACATAGGCAAAAATCTGGTCCTTCGCTGTTTTGTGTGGATTGAAAATAATTATCGAATTGAAAAGTAACTGCACAAATGAATAAACATAGATAATAAATGTGATTTCCCCAAATAACTATTTCCAAATATCACATATATTGTGTAGCATTTAAAAAGTGATTTTAAATTACCCACTTGGAATAGCGAAGAGCCTTATATTTCTTAATCCGATGATTCAAATCACTTTCATCTGACATGACTAAGTAGGTGGTTTATGAAATGATTAGTTTCCTTATTTGGCTTACACTACAAGTTATAGTTTACTTGCACTCAGCCCATGGCTTATACTTTTCCTTCACAACCATTACAGGACCTTTTGAGTGGTGGAGAAGATTTTCTGTTACGCTACCCAGAAGAAATTTATCTATTCCTGACTTTCCGAGAGTACCCATAATAACAATATCCATTTTATTCTCTTCAGCATACCTGATCAGCTCGTCTGATGGATTTCCTTCAAGCAGGACAGATTCTACATTAACTCCTTTAATCTTTCCTAAATCTTTTACATAATTTACAGCTTGCTGCCCATGTTTTTGAAAAGCCTCCTGTATCGACTCCCAATAAGGATTCATACCAACAGAAGGATAGGCACTTCCATCCATAGCAGATAAGTAAGCTTTTGACAATACATGGACTGCATAAACCGTTCCTCCACTCAATCTAGCAAACGCTATACCTTTGTCGGCAGCCAACTCGGAGCAGGCTGAACCGTCGGTAGCAATCATTATTTTCTTAAAACTAACAATTCCCATGTGAAACCCTCAATTACATTATACATGAAAGAAATATAATAGCATTGCATTCGTGAAGTAACAAAGCCATGGAATTTTTTAATTTGATAACTTTTTGAGATTTATAATTTTGTATAAAATTTGCGAGAAGGCCATTAAATCGATTAAGAATTTTGATGATGGACTTTTCCATGGTTGTCAGCTTCCTAAACCAGCCTATTTTGATTAATAGAAGGGTAAAAATTTAGACATATTTCTTTTCTCTATTCGACCGTTTCTCCCCTTACAACGAGGACTGCTTTTTTTGAGTGTCTAACCACATTTTCGGCTACACTCCCGAGTAGGAACCTCTTTATCCCTGTTTTTCCAAGTGTACCCATAACGATAAGATCAATATCGTTTTTTTCTGCAAAGTTGACAATCTCATCAGCAGGGTTTCCTTCAAGAATTATGGGTTCGACTGCAACATTTCTAATTTTTCCGGAATTCTCTACATAAGCCGTAGCTTCCTTACCTTGTGTTGTAAGATGCTCTTTAATTTCCTTTTTCCATTCTGCAGCTCTGGGCTCATTTTGAGTTATCGAAGCTCTGGGCTCATTTTGAGTTATCGAAAAATTCCCCGGAGCGATTACATGTACAGCATATAGCGTTGCATCATTTAACTTTGTAATTTCAATTGCTGAATCAACGGCTTTTCTTGTTAGTTTTGAACCATCGGTTGCAACCATTATCTTCCTGAAAATATTACTATTCATACCTAACTCCTCTTTTTTCCTTTCCGTTTTTCCATATTATTTATGGGATAATACTCCTTATATAGAAGTTGGTCTTTATAAATATTTCAATTTATTTTGTTCCTAAATAATAGAGAATCCCGATTTATCTCTAATTTTTTTCTTCGCTAGAATCTTGTCCGAATCTTTCTCGCTAATTTCTGTATTTGACCAGATTTTTATCTTCCTTCAATTCAAGCCTTTATTCCATGCAGAGCTTTAAGTTGAAAACTCTGCATCTGCCCTCCTCTTGTGAAGGTCAGCCACCTGTCCGAGAAGGTATTTTTCTGGCCATGTACCTTCTTCATCATGGTTTATGATTAAATTTTGCGCTATGTAGTTGCAATGGCATATACTTCACCGGCTTCCTTTACCACTGATGTTGTGGTCAGCCACACTTCAACGATCCGACCGTCCTTGGCAAGTCGCTTAGTGCGGTAAGGTTTCAGGACCTCAGCGTGAATAAGCTTCTTTAGTTTGGCCAACTCTTCTTCTTTCTGGCACTCCGGGACTAGGTTGCTAATGTTCATTTTCAGTGCCTCAGCTTCACTCCAGCCGTATATACGCTCAGCCATCGAATTCCAGGCAATGATTTGGCCCTCCAAATTCTGCAAAGTTATAGCGTCCCTAGAGTCGTGTACTACTATAGCCAGGCGGCGTAGGGACTCAAAATCCTTCAGAATCTCTTTCATCCGCTTCATCTCGGTAATATCAATAAAGGTTATTACTGTTCCCATGATAACGTTTTCAATGGTGCTATAGGGTAGGATGCGTAGCAGGTGCCACGAATCATTTTTGGTTTGGACTTCGGTATCTTTGGGTATCCGACTGCTCATGACTTCCGTTACATCCTCTACCAGACGATCATAATTCAACAGGTTTGAAACTATGTGCCCAAGAGGCCTACCCACGTCTGTTGGTATCAGATTGACCAACTCTGCGGCATGAGGAGTAAAACGAAGGATGCGCAATTTCAGGTCTACAAAGATAGTACCTATCTCTGTTCCTGCCAGCAGATTGTTCATATCGTTAATCGCCAGCTACAGATCTACTATCTTGTTCTACAGTTCAGTATTGACAGTAGCCAATTTCTCGTTGACTGACTGTAATTTCTCCTTAGAGGTCTCTAGCTCTTCGTTGGTAGATTGCAGTTCCTCGTTGATTGACTGCATCTCTTTGTTAGAGGATTTGAGTTCTTCAGTGGAGGTCTCAAATTCTTCATTGGAAGCTTTGAGCCTTTCTTCCTTTATCTGCAGTTCTCTTTTCAGCTGTAAGGTGTGTGCGTTATCTGTCATTGTGCTATCAGAGGTGTCTTCCTCGGTCCCTATGGAGGCGATCTTATCGTTTTGACTCCTTCCCCATTTCATCATTTCCTCAAATGTGACCCAGAACAGTTTTAGTCCAGCTGCTGCTTCCGGGCCTATAGCCACAGGTCGTACCACTATATTGACTGTGTAGTGAATTCACCATTTGTTTTAACCCGCAGCCCGGGGTGAGAGACTGGCTCTTCATGAACCACAGCGTTGTGCAAGTCCTTGATCAATTCCTCCCGCAATCCCTCGCGGGCCATCGTTAGGATATTCAAGCCAACCTCTCCGGGAGCCAATTTCCCAGGTACCTGCCGGTGCGTCCATGAAGATAGAGGATGTCGCCGTATTGGTTGATGAGCACACCTACTGGAGTGTTATGTTGCAAGATAGTCTGTTCGATCAGCTCGCGAAGTGAAAATTTACTTTCGATAGGAGCTTTGCTGGACAATTTTGAGACCTGTTTGCTTTTCAGTTGTAGGGGAATAAATGCCCCTATTGGAAAGAGTGCATTGGTAACATCCTTTTTGCGATACAGCTTCGATTTGCGGTCAATAATCTCAAACAGGTTTTCGAAATCATCCACGGTTTCAGAGGAGCCGAGAAAGAGAAATCCACCAGATTTTAAAGCATAATGGAAGAGGGAGATGAGCTTCTTCTGCAGTTCCTTGTTCATATAGATCATCAGGTTTCGACAACTGAGCAGGTTAAGTTTGGAAAACGGCGGATCTTTGATAATGTCCTGCTCAGAAAAGACTATCATGTTACGGATAGTTTTCGTGATGCGATAGTTACCGTCTGATTCCTGAGTAAAGAAGCGATCCAGCCTTTCCGATGAGACATCAGTGAAGATGCTGGGAGGATAGATTCCGTTTCGAGCTACTTCGATAGCCCGGCTGTCAATATCTGTTGCGAAGATTTGTACCTTGAAAATTTGATTCAAAATTTCCATTTGCTCTTGAAGCAGCATGCCAATGGAATATGCCTCCTCACCTGTAAAACAGCCGGGTACCCAGATTCGTATCACGGGATCTGAATTCTTACTGGTAAAGAGCTGAGGAATAATTTTTTTCTCGAGTGTTTCAAACGCCAAGGGCTCGCGGAAGAAACTAGTGACACCGATTCGGAAGTAGTGAAAGAGCGCTTCTACTTCAGTAAAGTTTCGCTTTAAATATTGCTCATATTCATCAATATTTTTAAAATTCGTAATAGCCATGCGATGCTCGATGCGACAGTTGATGGTATTCTCCTTGTAATTAGAAAAATCATGACCAATCTTGATATTCAACAGATTGAATATTTTTTCCATCACACCTTCGGTATTGAGAACTGTGATTGGTCTTTTTTCAAATGCTTGGTTAGTATAGGCAATGAGCTGGGCAAGCATCTCGGCAGGCGGTAGAATGAAGTCTACCAGACCGGTGGCAATGGCGCTTTGCGGCATGCCGTCATACGCACTTGATTCTGGGCTCTACACCATTATCATGCCGCCTTCAGCCTTGAGTGACCTTGCACCCAGTGTACCATCTCTGCCAGTACCTGATAATATGATGCCTATAGCTTTATCTTTCTGATCCTGAGCCAGAGATCTGAAGAATAAATCAATAGGCAGGCGAAAGCCATGTGCTTCGGCAAGTTTCTGCACATGGAGTATTCCATCCTCAAGGACCATATCATAGTTCGGCGGGATGACGTAAACGGTATCAGATTGGATGATCATCCCGTCCATAACCTCATAAACTGGCAACTTTGTATAGCGCCCAACAAGATTGGTAAGGATGCTCTTGTGGTTAGGATCCAGATGCTGCACCAAGACAAAAGCCATGCCTAAACTGGTGTTTGTAAGCAAGATCGACAAAAAAGCTTCGAACACAGCAAGCCCACCAGCTGATGCGCCGATGCCCACAATAGAAAAATCCTGTTTTTTGGATTCATTTGAGTCTGCATCCGAATCAGAAAGTTTATTTCCGAGAGTTTCTTCTGTAGTATGTAGATGCTCATCGTTTGATTTTTATATTTTTTCCACGTCTCCAGTCTTTCTTTTGACTATATTGCCACATCCTTTCATGCATAACCTAAATAGTTGTAATACTCTTTGGATCTGCACTGATTTATATAGATAATAGCACAGATTTATGCTCAAAAGCTAAACATTTTATATTGGAGACCTTATACACTTGATACCTAAAATCGAATGCAATAAACTTTGTGATCAAACCTTTTTTAAACAATTATAGATTTAATGCAATTGATTTTCTAGTTCAACTGCGTAAGCCTTAATTAGTCTATACTTGCTTTTAATTATTCTTAATTCTATGGTGAATTTCCTTTTTATAGATAACCTCAATAGTTGCGAGTACTTCTTCTATCTTTTTGCGCTCAATAGAATATTGGATAGAANNATTATGATCGGAATTCGTGAATTCTTTGCATGAATATCAAGAAAAGGGTAGATACCATCACTATCTGGCAGGCCTAGATCTGTCAATATTACATCAAAAGGACGCTCTTTAAGAAGACTCAAAACCTTCGTTCAGGGTTTCAATGTTTATAATTTCATATGGGAAGTCGGCGAATTCTTCAAGCATCTCTTCAATCAGACTTGCATCTTCAAGATTATCCTCAAAAAGCAAGATTTCATTCTTTTTATCCATAATTAAGCCGTATTCTATCTGAGTCAGATTGATTTAATTTCGATGATAACTTCACAACTCCAAGCCATAAAATTTATGTTCTCATTAATGAGACTTCTTTAATAGATAATTTTCAATAAAATTTTGAAAATATTTTTTATGTGTTAAAAGCTAGTTTTTGAACTTCTGCTGGTTTGATTGGTAACGTAAAATAAAAAGTTGAACCTTTGTCTAATTCAGATTCTACCCATATACGTCCGCCATTTCTTTCTACAATTTTCTTACAAATCGAAAGCCCCATTCCTGTTCCAGGATCTTCTTCTTTTTTATGCAGTCTTTTTGAAAATTCAAATATTATCTTAAAATATCGTGGATCAATTCCAATTCTATTATCCTGAACTGAAAATAACCATTCATTAGCTTTTTTCTCTGCAGAAATATGAATTTTGGGTGCCTTTTCACTGTTAACAACACAACCGACAATGTCATGAAGGAAAAATTTTCCCGGGGGACGACGATGCCCAGTCTTGGCATACATCAGACACTGTTCCCATCCCATCTCGCGGATCGCAATATCGTGCAGTAACCCGTCATCACCTATTAAATCAACGAAACCAATCCGACTGTCGGTTACTTCCAGAGCTACAGACAGACACTCATTTGCCAGCTCTTCTTCTGTTTTTTGCTGCACCACAATACTGAAGATCTTGTTGATTCCTTCAAGAATACGGTTGTATCTGCGCGTATGCTCTTCTTGCTTGTGTTCGATAATATCTGCAGTCTGCCGAGCCAGAATGTCAATTAACATTAGTTCATGCTCAGAAAGCGTGCGAATCTGGCTGAAGTGAATAGAGATAATGCCTAGCAACTTACCTGATCTGCTGACTAAAGGCATGGATTGAACACCTATGACTCCTTCATTCAGCAACGCATCCAGGGCATCGCTCCCAATGCATATGGGACTGCGAGTGACATCTTCTACAACAATACGTTCCATTCGTTTCATTGCAGTTCCGCATGCTGCTGCTTCCCCCACATCAACAAATTCAAAAAATTTTAAAAAGGGAAGATCAAAACCCTTGTGGCTACAATAATCAATTTACCTGTCGATACATCCAGGAGCTGTATGTTTCCGTTGTCCGCGTTGGTTATTGCAATCACAGCTTCAACTATCTCCTGATAAAGCGAATGCGAATCACTGCCTTTGATATACCGTGTGCTCAATGTATGAAGGATGTTAGTATATCGAATTTCGGTGAGTAATGCTTTATTGGCTTTTTCCAGCTCACCTGTCCGTTCCTGGACTAGGAGCTCCAATTTTTCACCATCCCAACGATCAGAAACAGTAATACTTCTCCAATTTTACTTTAATCAACATTCTGTAGATGTATACATATAAATTCATAATTCAATTATTTTTAATTTTAGATGTATCACTAAATTTGGAACTGAATCTTCTGTAACTTTCCATATTTGGTAATGTTTCTATTTTGGCTTGACTTTTTGGAGAATTTGTAGGGAATTTCTAAGTAGTTTTGGGATAATATAT
>PMJC01000343.1:4681-7964 GCA_003157235.1 Methanosarcina sp. | reverse complement strand
TTTTGCATTCTTCAAATTTTCCTCCCCATCTTCCCCAAAAAAAGGATCTGCCAGCTATATTTTTCACGCTCAAAATCATTCATGTAAAGCTTTTCAGAATATTGATTCATTAAGGATATTGATTTTTATTTTTTTCGTCACTAAGAATAATCTTATTTCGGATAATTCAAATCAATCTCAGTAGTGATTGAGCTCTTTATGCATAACTTCTTAGGATAGCAAAAGACAAAACTGAAAAAAACTTTAATCATACGTGTACTCTATGTAAGCACATGAAGTTTGCTAAAATATGGGAATTTCAGCATATGATGGCAGAAAAATATATCACTAGAAAAAGACATAACCCGCAGAGACATCAGTTACCAGGGATAAGAATTTTTTTTGAAAAAATTAATTAAGGCGAGGCCCATAAAAATGGTGAATTCATTTTTAATATTGTTTTAACCGCCTATTGCGGCTCATTATTGTAAAATCTTTCTAGTGCATTAAAGACGAGATGCTGGAAAAGAGAAATTTATAAAGGTTTTGGGTTTATGCGAGTTCCGAATTTAAAAAGCACCATCATCAGTATCAAACAGGAATTGACAGGTTATTTTAAAGAAAGGGATGCCGAAATTAATGGATCTTTTCTTGCAATTTTTTCGAGCGAACATGTATTCTTGCTGGGCCCGCCAGGAACTGCAAAAACCTTGCTCACAAGCAAAATCTGTGAAACTATCGAGGGAGGAAATTTTTTCCATTATCTTCTGACCCGTTTTTCAACGCCTGAAGAAGTATTTGGACCGCTTTCTCTTAAAGCACTCGAAAGAGATGAGTTCAGCAGACGAATAGATGGCTACCTACCGACTGCCCATATAAGCTCCTTCGTGACGAAATTTTCAAGACAAACAGCTCCATCTTAAACAGCCTATTGACCGTGCTGAACGAGAGAAAGTACCACAACGGCAAGGAAATTATTGAGGTGCCTCTTTTCTCTGTTTTCGGGGCTTCTAACGAACTGCCTGAAGAAGATGAAAGTCTCGAAGCTCTTTATGACCGTTTTCTTTTCAGGTACAGGGTGGATTATATCCAGCACGAAAAGAACCTTGAGGATCTTATCTTCAAAAATACGGAAGACTTCGTGCCCTTAATGAAACTCAATATAGAGGATATAAAGGAAACCAAAAAGAAAGCAAGAGATCTCCCAGTTGATCCTGAGGTTCGGGCGATTATAAAAGGGCTCAGAAGGGAACTTAGAAACTCAAATATTTTCATTTCGGACAGGTGCTGGAAAAAGATTGTAAATGTGCTCAGGGTAGCTTCAGCCGTAAACGGGCATGTCAGCGTAAACAGGAGATGACTGCTGTTCTACTCCAGCATATGCTTTGGAAAGTGCCTGAACAGAAGGAAGCGATAAGGAAGCTTATCCTAGACAGAGTTGTTTCAGGAGGAACTGACACCGGAAAACTTAAATTGGATGTTTTTGACCTGAAAAACTCGATTTACAACTGCCCGCAGCAGAAACTACCGGATCTAATAGCCTGCAATAAGTGCTATGAAGAGGAGAGAAAAACAACTGGTGGTATGAAAAGCTCACGATTTTTCGGGATGAAGACTCAGAGGAACCTTACATTTGACAACGTCCTTGATCTGCTGAAGCACCATACCGAGTTCTCGACCCATACCTACAGCTTGGGGCGTGATTACAACAATCTTAACAGTTCCCTGAGCTTTGAGGCACTGGCAGAACAATTTTACAGGGAATACGGGTTTAAATTCAACGTCAGTCTCGACTATGGAGATCAGAAGCTCTATGAAAAAGAGTACGACAACCTAGAGGAGAGACTGAACTATTTCAAAAAGCAAATCCAGGAAGAAGAAAAAGCTATTGAGAATACCCTGAGAGAAAATATTTGGGTTTCAGGGCAGGACAGCCAAGAAATCATGATGAAATACCGTTCCAAAAACACGGATATTTACGAGATTGCAAGCAGCCTGAATGAAATGCGGCTCCTGCTGAAAAAGCCTAGAATATTTGATGTGGCAATTGAAAAAGCAGAAGAGATAGCTGGAAACTAAGAATGACGAAATTTCCGTCAAATCGAAATAAGCTTTGAATAAAAATACCTCAAAAGCTCAAAGAAACTTAGGAAAAGGAAAGATATGCAGGAATTAAAAAACCTGACGGAGAAATCTGAAGATGTACCAGGATCAGGTTCATCTTTATCCTTCAACAACACCTTCAATCCTTCCGCAATACTAAACATAGAACTGAGGAAAATCCTGGCGACTCCGCGAAGAGTTCCAAGGCAGCTAAGGGAAGAAATTGCAGAAATTCTAATTTATGAGCTTTTTCCAGAAAAAGGGTATGAAATAAAGGATGAAAAACTGTTTATGGGTAAATTCGGAGCTTTTTATCCCATCCTTCTGAGTATGAGGGATTTTACTGTATGGGCCAAAATAAAAGCTCTTGCCGAAGCTAACAACATGGCAAGAATCTTTATCCTAAGAACTCTGCTTGAAGAACTCTTTACACTTCTGGGAGACTGTGAAAAAATGGAATTCGAGTTTTCAAAGAAGTTTCCTAAAAGCCTGGAAAAAATTCTTAAAGCCCTGAAGGATCTGATCAGTGAAACTAAAGCTGCATGAAAAAAAATAGGTTACAGTGGATGGAGAAAAACTTCCAATGGCATGACAAGTAGGATACTTTCCAGAAACAGGGGACTGGAAAGAATAGCCAGGAAAACTTCCTGAAGGGTTTTGAGGGCGAGGTCGAAAAAAATCAAGATCCTCAACACGGAAGACGGTAAGATCAGAAAAACTTGTCTCAATGACTCAGGATTTTATGTCCTCAGAAAATGCAGGAGAGATTCTTGATTATGCGGTCGGAGAAAAAATAGCTGCAAAAATTGAAAAACTCATTCCTATCCTTGAAGACCACCTAGAAATGCTCGAAATCCTCTCAATGCTCTTTCCAGGTAAAATTTGGGATCACTCCCTGCGGGCTTTGCACAGGGAATATTTCGGAAGCCTGGAAAAATAGTCCGCAATGCTCAGGAAAAATTCTGATCTTCATGAAATCTTGGAACAAATCGGAAGAATTGAACTTGAGTACGGCTCAAAAAAATTGAACCTATCGGCATATAGCAAAAGCGAGGTACACTCAATTACTTTTTCAGGCGATATCCAGACATTGCTACCAGTAGAAGCCGTAAAGCTGAAAAACCCCCTTCTAAAACGCAAATTCTATGCTCATATGCTTGAAGGAAAACTCCTGACATACCAGCTAATAGGGAAGAACTGG
>PMJC01000343.1:0-4611 GCA_003157235.1 Methanosarcina sp. | reverse complement strand
GAATTTCTGGAGTTCCTGAAATTTACTTTCGGCGGCTGCACCGATTTCAATACCGCACTCCGTGCAGGCCTGAAAGCTATGAAAAATGAAAAAGCCTTTGAGGGAGCAGACCTCCTTTTTCTTACCGATGGGGTATCTGAACTTTCAGAAAGACCTCTTATCCGGGAATGGAATGAGATAAAAGCCGAAAGAAAAGCCCGAATTCTTTCCCTGATAATAGGAAACTATGATGCAGGAGGGCTAGAACAGGTTTCTGACCACACATATCTCATAAGAAATGCAGAAAACTGGGAAATCGGGGAAAGTCCTGCGAGTTTTGTGAAGGCTATAAGCAAGCCCTTCAGATTTTGAGTTCATGAAAGTTTTTCCAGAGAGTTCGGAACTTGTGATTCGACGCCTATGCTTGAAGAGTTTCTGCAGATTTTCTACAAACTCTTTCAGATCTTTTTTGCCCGGAGTTTGATGTCTAGATATTCTTGATAGAACAGAAAATGTTTCTTTTTGCATCTGGTGGAATTCTTGAGCAGCCCGATTTCAATCATTGCAACTATCAATTCGAAAATTGTTTTAAGGTTTCCTGGATTAGGTTATTCCATTTTTCATTGAGTTTTTTAGAAGAGCTCATTATTGATTATGTCCTTTCGGAAGCTATCGATGAGGCTTTAGAGGAAGCAACTTTTGGGATACCTATTATCCGTTTCTTTCCACAGGAAGCAGTTCCCAAAAAAGGCCTAAAAGCATTCCTTGTGATATCTGTTATTTCCTTCTTTTTATCAATAGGAATTTTTTCTTCAGAAGCCTTTTGAATCTGCTTTTAGAAGCTCTGCCTTCCAAAATTTGCGAATGTTTTCAAATATCTCGGAAATTTCTTCCTGAGAACTCATTTCAAGGTATTTTCTGAGTTTTTCCACAAGTTCGGAGTCAATTGGTTCGGAATTCGATTCAGAAGAGGAATTCGGGTTGCTAAAACTATCTTCGTCTATTTCAACGAAATCGGCATCAATTACATGGCAAAATTCAAAAACAGAATCAGTGATGAAGCTTTCCTGAATTTAGACTTTTTTCAGATCATGAAGCCTGCATTTGAAAGCCTGTCAGATGCTCGCTTTTTAAGCATGAAAATATACCCTTTCTTAAAAAAAAATACTTTCTTTATTAAAATCCACATTCTTCGGATGTACACAAAGATATATTTTATTTTCAGATTTGTCCAATATTATTTCTTAAAGGCGGGATGAACATTTAAACTACTGACTTATTGAGAAAATAGGTGACATTTTTGTGGACATCTGCAGAATGTCGGTTTAAATATCTTCCGAATTAATACTTCCATTATACAAACTATTAATAATTAAATTATATCAAACTTGAATATTTACGAATAAGTAAGGAATCAATTTCAGCAGGTTTGTCTCCAACATACCAAAGATATATATATTCTCCTTTAAGAGCAAAATCATTAAAAATTTTTATGAGTAGAGATTATTGTTAATAGATTTAAATTCTCCAATGCTCAAATAGATCGGAGTTTATCTAAATTTTCAATATTATACCGAAAGCATCAATATTATGAAATAGCTAATCTGAACATATACATTATTAAATTTTTCAATTCCAATTCATATCACATCCCGATCAAAGGAATTTGTGGCATCATCTCTACTCATGGGCTTTGGAACTTGAAGAAATGAAATAACAAGTGAATGTTTTTGGGAACAGATTCCCAGTAGAAGCAAAATTTTGAATTGGAACTAGGTTGTTTGAGCTGTAAGAATATTGAAAAATCAAAAAAAGTTTTAAAGCTAAATTCTTCTATGGTGACTGATCTGCTTTTAAAAATGAAAAAAAAATAATTATGAAGCTTTTAAGCTTCAAAGTTCAGTCCCTACTTCCAAATGTCGAGAAGCCTGTATGCCTGCATTTTGAACCATTTCATTCCTAAGAATCTCAAGATAAGCTCTTGATTCTGAAAGTACCTTAATACTATTGTTTAGCCGGGTTAAGAAACCTATCTGAGTATCAAGATCTTCGTTATTTCCCTCTTCCGGAATTTCTTCAATCGGTAACAATCCGCCATTTAATTCAATAGCGAAAAGCACATTGTTTATCATTAGATCAAATTTTGATATACTTTTATCAAGCACTACACTATGGTGAGTTTCATAATTTTTCAGGTCCAGAAATTTTCCGGAGAAATCATTTATTCCTTCTTTGGTTGTGTTATGAATTGACTTTTTGAGTTGTTCTAGTATTTCAATCATTTTATGCACTCCTTTTCAAAAACTAAGAGGTGCAGATTTGGGGGTCTGCTTTATTTTATTCTTTCTGAAATTCAATACAGATATTCCACAACTGGATAAAGATTCAGAATTGGGGGTCTGCTTTTTCTTTATCCTTCTAGAAATTCAATCATGTTCACGATTTAATGAAAACGGTGAACACAAAAATTTCTCTGCATTTTCAGCAAATGAGGATAATAGTACTCTATTTTATAGAATTGATCAGTAACTCCTATAAACGAGCTGAAATCCAATACAAGAATATTCCAAAACCGTATAAACCTTGAAGAAATTCAGTTCCCTATTTCATTTAAGTAAATAAATTTCCATAAAGATATTATTTATGTAGTAAATATCATCCAAGGCAAATAATCACTAAATTTTAGACAACTATAAAATTAAAGATACGTTCTTGTATGGAATTTTGCATATGAATTCAAGATCATTTTATCATTGATGAATTACCTAATTCTTTTGACGGAAAAAAGAAGCTCACAAACTTTAGTTAACAGTTAGCTCACAATCAATTGTAACTTAAACACGAGCTATCATGCAGAGTAGAATATCAAAATATGGAACCTCTTCTGGTATGGAAACTTATACAAACATTCCCGAGGATTTGAAGCAGGCGGTACTTGAGAGAATAAAACCTACAGTAGCTGAAAGAAAAGCTCTCATTGGGATTCAGGAAGAATTAGCCACAGAAGTGAAAGCTGCAGCTGAGAAACTAGGTGTACATGATGTGCTTGTGAAAATGGTAGGTTCCGCTGCAAGAGGTACGTGGCTTTCAGGAACTCACGACATTGATACCTTTATGTGTTTTCCAGAGGAGACACCCAGAAAGGAACTGGAAACTCTGGGCATGGCAATTGCCAGAGAAGTGGCAAAACTTGCAGAATATGCCACAGATTGCCATGCTGAGCATCCCTACTTAAATATTGTATTCAAAGGCTTTGACGTGGATTTAGTTCCGTGTTTTAGGGTTTCATCAGCTTCCCATATTAAATCTGCAGTGGATAGGACTCCTTTCCATAACGACTTTGTTAAAGCCCACATAAAAGGATTTGAAGACGAGGTGCTGCTTCTGAAGCAGTTTATGCGAGGGTGCGGAGTCTACGGATCAGAGTTGAAAACTCAAGGCTTTTCAGGCTACTTGACAGAACTCCTGATAATTCATTATGGTTCATTTGAAAATACAGTCAGAGAGACCTGCTTCTGGAAGCCTGGAGAGAAAATAGATATAATGCAACATTCTCAGATAAAACACGATGAACCCTTAGTCATGGTGGATCCAACCGATCCCAAACGGAACGTTGCAGCAGCTCTTTTCCTTGACAAATTTTGCATGTTTATAGACTGCTGCAGGGAATTTTTAAAAAGCGTGGAAATTAAATTCTTTTTTCCTGCATGTTTCTTGCCTCTTAAGGACAAAGAAATTCTCCAACGGCTCGAAAATAGAAGGAGCACACAGCTTGTAGTCTCCTTCAGGACCCCGGACATAGTCGAAGATGTGCTATATCCACAGCTGTATAAAATGGAGCATTCAGTAGCTGCCCTTTTGACGGAATATAAGTTTTCGGTGATTAAAACTGGGGTCTGGTCAGGGAAAAATGAAACTTTAATTATGCTTGAACTTATCTCAGGTACCCTTCCAAACGTCAAAAAACATGTTGGTCCACCTGTCTGGGTCAAAGAGCATGCTGAGAAGTTCAAAGAAAAATATAAAAGAGCCAAGGAAGTTTTCGGAGGTTATATTGAAAATGGAAGATATACCTTTGAGATACAGCGTAAATATCCACTCGCAAAAGAGCTTCTTGAAAAACAGCTTCTCAATTGCTCCCTTGGGAAAAATGTAAAGCGTAGCGTTAATGAAGGCTTTAAGATTATAGAAAATGCTGAGATATGCACATTAACAGATCCAAATTTCAGGGTTTTTTTAAGTAAATGGTTGTGAAAATTGACCATAAAATATAAGAATGAACCCTATTCACAAAGTAATATTTAAACTTATAATGCACTTTTTTCACCTACACATACTATTATTTTATCTTGTAAGAATGTGGGACCGTGTCCTTCAGTAATTTATCTGAGCTAAAAAACGAATACATTTTTTATTTTTGGGGAAATGTTGGAGAGACTTTTGTGTTCCTTATTTTCAACAAATAATTGACAAAACTAGATTTCAAATTAATTATGCTAGTTGAATCCCCTTACGTTATGAAGCAAAAAATGCAATGCCAATAATGACTTTAACTATAAAAAATACTGCTTGCTTCACCTTAATTTTGTTATCAAACGTGCAACTAACAACCACTGCATCGTCGAAAGCCAT
>PMJC01000448.1 GCA_003157235.1 Methanosarcina sp. | reverse complement strand
AGCTTTTGTAGTAATTTTGCCGATATTCTACAAATGTAAACATATGTCGAATTAGTTTGCCTATTTGCCCACTATTATTATTGAAATTTGAATTGGTTTTTAAGCTGTTTCTATATTAAGAAAATAGATCGCATTCTTGTTTCATGTATGGAAAGTGGGATTCTGCTCTAATTGGCTCAATAAATTAAATCATAAATTCATAAGGTGTATATAATATCTGAATTCAGCTATTGTAATCCGGTTAGTTCGTATTTTTTATTCTAAAGCGGAGTAATATGGTGCTTTATGTGCTAAAAATGTAAAAGCTGGTTTAGAAAGTATCAATTTATTTTAAGTCGAATACCCTGCATCTTGCTGTGGGGCTGGAAAATATCTGCTTCGAAATTGGTAAAAGATACTATTAAGTTTGATACAACAGGTAATGGTAGATCATGTACATCTTTTATTTTCTTTCTGAATGATAAGACTGTGGTACTGACTGATATTTGCATAGAAAAACCAATAAATTTCCTGAAAGAAATTCAATCAATAAATTGTTTATCAGGTTCGAATCGGAGAGACCGTGCCATTGTGTAAAACAGGTAGATCTTCTTTTGAAATTATCGAGTACTAGTTAGTGAAGTACTGGATAAAATTTCGATAACCCCTTAAATTTCTCCTATGTTTATAAATTGTAGATCAATGACTCTTTAAAATCAGAAGTTTATCGAAATCCTCATTAATCTAGCTTTCAATAAATAATAGTGGGTAATTTGATAAACAGATTTTACAAATGTGTACATCTACCGAATGTCAAGTATATGATATATTACAATGGGTTTAAACAATGGAAATAGCATTCAATCCGGAAAATGTAACTGGACTTTCAGAAAAAGAGGCAGGTGAGATACTTAAAGAGCAAGCCTACAACGAGTTACCATCACAAAAGAAACAGAGCCTGTTTTCCATCTTACTGCATGTTCTTAAAGAATCTATCTTGCTTATTCTTTTAGGCGCATGTCTGATTTATCTGTTCCTCGGTGAAGTAAAAGATGCTCTAATATTGCTAACGTTTGTGTTTGTGGTCGTAGGCATAACATTTAACCAGGAAAAGAAGACTGAGAGAGCATTAGAGGTTTTAAAAAATCTCTCAAGCCCCAGGGCTCTTGTGATAAGAGACGGGGAGCAAAAAAGAATTCCAGGCCGCGAAGTAGTTAAAGATGACATACTGATTTTAAGAGAAGGAGATCGTATCCCTGCAGACGCAGTTGTGCTTTCCTGTACGCATCTTTTGGTAGACGAATCTCTGCTTACAGGTGAGTCTCTTGCAGTAAGGAAATCAGAATCTAGTGAATTAATTCAGTCTTTGCAGTCTAGGCTGCCCGGAGGAAATGATATGCCGTTTGTATATTCCGGCACGTTAGTGATTCAAGGACAAGGAATAGCTCAGGTAATTGCAACAGGGATACACACTGAAATTGGCAAGATTGGCAAAGCTCTGGGAACGATTGCCGAAGAAGACTCTTTACTCGAAAAAGAGACTGTCCTAATTGTAAAGAATTTTGCTATTCTAGGAGGAATATTATGTGCTCTTGTAGTGGTAGTTCTACGGGCTAACCAGAGGAGATTGGTTGCATGGCCTGCTGGCAGGACTGAGTTTGAGCATGTCTCTACTCCCGGAAGAATTTTCAGTTATTTTATTCATATTCCTGAGTATGGGCGCATGGCGCATGTCCAAAAGGAATGTTTTGGTACGGCGCATGCTTGCTATCGAGACTCTTGGCTCTTAGACAGTGTTATGCGTGGATAAAACAGGGACTTTAACACTGAACAAGATGATTTTAAGTTCTATATATTCAGGAAATGAATATTTCGAGATCGATAAAAATGAGTGCCTGCATGAGAAGTTCCATGAGCTACTTGAATTTGGGTATTTAGCAAGTCAACAGGATCCTTATGATCCGCTGGAGAAAGAGATTTAAAAAAATGCTAAAAAATTCCTTATAATGCTAAAAAATTCCTTATAGACCATGAAAATATACACCGCGAATGGAAACTTATTCGAGAATATCCGCTCTCAAAAAACTTACTTGCAATATCAAATGTATGGGAGTCTAGCGACAAAAATAAATATGTTATTGCTACAAAAGGCGCTCCATAAACTATTTTTGAGTTATGTCATCTCAACGGGACAGAGAACGAGAAAATGCTAGCCCAGGTTCAGTAGATGGCAGACAAGGGATTGAGGTTCCTAGGGGTGGCTAAAGCCGGTTTTCAGAATGATTCGTTGCCTGAAAAACAGCATGATTTTGAATTTGAATTTATAGGATTACTTGGCTTTATCGACCCGGTCAGACCATCGGTCGCTCAATCAGTAAAGGAATGCTATACAGCTGGGATAAGAGTCATTATGATTACAGGAGATTATCCCGGTACAGCTCAGCATATTGCAAGACAGATCGGTTTAGAAGATCCGGAGAAGTATATTGTTGGTCCAGAGCTTTCCAAAATGAGTGAAAATAAGCTTGCAGAGGAAATAAAAACAACAAATATTTTCGCCCGAGTTGTGCCTGAACAAAACTGATAATTGTAAATGCCTTAAAATTAAATGATGAAATTGTCGCGATGACAGAGGATGGGGTTAACAATGCGCCTGCATTGAAATCAGCTCATATTGGAATTGCGATGGGAGAAAGAGGCACAGATGTGGCTCGCGAGTCCTCAGCAATTGTCCTCCTTAATGACGATTTCTCTTCCATAGTTGCAGTTGTCAGATTAGGTAGAAGGATTTTCGATAATATCAAAAAGGCAGTAGGTTACACATTCTCAGTCCATATGCCTATTGCCGGGCTTGCATTGTTTCCCATACTGTTTAATTTACCTCTTGTCCTTCTACCTGTACATATAGCTTTTTTGGAATTGATTATTAACCCGGCTTGCTCGCTGGTCTTTGAGGCTGAGCCTGAAGAAAAAAACACCATGAATAGACCACCACGAAATTTGCAAGAAAGGTTCTTCGGAAGGATAAATTTTGCTCTTAGTCTATTGCAGGGCACAAGCATGCTTGTAGGAGTAATTATCATTTCCTTGTACGCATTATATATGGGCAAAGGTGAAATCGAAGCACGTACACTTACATTCACCACTCTCGTAATTGCCAATCTTACTTTAATCGTGGCAAATCTTTCCTGGTCACAGAGCATAATCAAAACGTTGCGTTCAG
This sequence comes from Methanosarcina sp., assembly GCA_003157235.1. GTDB lineage: Archaea > Halobacteriota > Methanosarcinia > Methanosarcinales > Methanosarcinaceae > Methanosarcina. The sequence continues at coordinate 608 of PMJC01000448.1, read as the reverse complement.
AAAACAAAGCATTAAGATACATGCTCATAGGAGCGTTTTCAGGTCTTTTTCTGGTTCTTTATGTACCACCTTTAAGAAGTCTATTTCGTTTTTCATTGCTGTATGTTGAAGACTTGCTGATCGTATTTGCTACGGGAATTCTGAGTATTGTGTGGCTTAGATTACTCAAGAGCAAAATAATAGATAATACCTGACAACGTCACTATTACTAATTTCTGTATTATAGATAATTTTTATAATCTCTGATTTTTATGAGTCATTTTTATAACATTTCCTAAGCATGTGACAAATTTAGAGATTTATCTAAAACTCCTTGATTTTTTCTATGTTTTTGATAATTTGATTATTCTATCTTTTATAGGCATGTACAATTTTCTACCGGTTACATCCTCAGTAAATGCAAAAAAAGTATAAGAACAGCATAAGTAAAATTAATAAATCCATTTGAAATCGATTTCATATTCAGGAAAAAATGTAAATTTTAAATGTACATTGTTGTACATTTAGCAGTGACACTTTTTTGTTACTTTATACATTTTTAGATTGGTGCTTTTTGTCTTCTAACGATTATATCTATGTAGGGTGAAAATGCGGCTCGTCAGTCATTT
>PMJC01000108.1 GCA_003157235.1 Methanosarcina sp. | reverse complement strand
GTCAGGTTATCAATCTGATCCAGAATGAAATGGCAGCACTAGAGGGGGTCCCAGTACGGGCATTCGGAACAGGTGCTAAGATGGGCTTAGCCGAAGCTTTGGACACTGAAAGTTTCAAGCAGTGGAATGTAGACGTTATGGTAATTATCAGTCCTAACGCAACAGCTCCAGGACCCACTGCAGTCTTTAAAGCATGAAAGAACGTTCCATGCATTGTGATCTCAGATGGGCCAAAAAAGAAAGAAGCCAGAAAAGCGTTGGAAAAACAAGGCTTAGGATATATTATCTTGTCGGTAGATCCGCTTATCGGAGCAAAAAGAGAGTTTCTTGATCCAGTGGAAATGATAGCCTCCAACGCCGATGTGATGAAAGTGCTCTCTATTTGTGGTGTTGTAAGACTTATTCATGAAGAACTCGACAAAATAACAGAGCAGCTTGCTTCCAGAAAGTCCGACACGGAACTGGAGCTTTCACACATTTTTGTAGACCCAGATAAATGCATTCAACATGCAGGTTTCTCAAATCCCTATGCGAAAGCAAAGGCTCTTGCTGCCCTTCACATAGCTGAAAAAGTAGCACAGGTCAACTTCCCTGTCTGTTTCATGCTAAAGGAACTTGACCAAATATGCCTTACGGCTGCAGCAGGACATGAAATAATGGGAGCTGCTGCTCATCTTGCAACTCAAGCAAGAGAAATTGAAAAATCCAATGACACTGTCTTCAGGCAATCCCATGCAAAGAGCGGCATCCTGCTGACGAAAACCAAATTATATGAAAAACCAAAATAAAAATTGAAAATTATTTTAAAGTTTTGAAATCGAAACCCTTATCAGAAGGTCATAAAAAAATGTTCCTGAATAAGAAATCTGAGATTGATTCTTATTTTCAGGGGTTTTGATTGATAGAAGTCGATTGCCAGTGGAATTAAATATCAATTTTGGAGATCCTCGAAGATGTTAAAAATCTAAAGATTTAAGCAACAATTTGATTAAATAATCTATTTAATAAGTAGCTTCTCCAGTGAGACATGAGAGATCAAAAAATTTGAAACTGGGAATTGAAGAAGAAACTTGAACGAAAAATATGAAATAGTGAATCTATCTAAAGTATCCCAAAAAAAGTTTCAAATTTGATTATTTTAACTGACATTCTTGAGATGTACCTATATGTATAATTCTTTGCCTATTTGCCCATGATCATTCTCGAACTCACTTCACGTAGATGAACACATGAATTTTATCTATTTTCTTAATACGAAAGTAGCTTAAAAATTAATTTAGCTTTTAAGAATAATAGTAGGCATATAGGCAAACAAATTATACCTCTGTATACATTTGCGAAATTTAGGATTATTCATTGAAGAACATTTCCCTGAATTCTTGATTAATTGCAGTCAATTCCTGTATAATTGATGATAAATTTTTGCGATCCCAGAATATATTAAAAAATCTCTAAATTAACAATGATTGTAAAAGAGGGATTCTTATAGAAATCAATGGAGTAGAAATTGAAGATACATATGCAGAAGCTTTTCAGATCAAGATTGCACGAGTGCTCATCACAGCCGTTACAAAACGCTGGGCCCTTGTGGCAGCTACTGAAGCTACAGGCTTCGCAACATCCGTTATAATGTGTCCTGCAGAAGCAGGNNATCCAAATCTGTAATTTCAAATATGAGGCTCTGGAAAAACAACTACTTGAAAGAATCGGACAATGCATACTTACAGCTCCTACAACTTCAGTTTTCAATGGGCTTTATGAAGCTGAAAAGCAATTTAACATCGGCTCCAAACTCAGATTTTTTGGAGATGGTATGGAGTCAGAATCCCAGATTGCAGGTTGCAAAGTATATAATATTCCTATAATGGAAGGGAATTTTCTGAATGAAGTAAATATCGGAGCTGTAGATGGAATTGCAGGTGGTAACTTCTTTATTTTTGGAGATTCACAGATGAGCGCCCTGACAGCAGCCGAAGTTGCTGTGGATGTGATTGCAGAGCTCGAAGGCACAATCACCCCTTTTCCTGGTGGCATCGTAGCTAGTGGATCCAAATCCGGAGCAAACAAGTACAAATTCATGAAGGCTACAACTAACGAAAAATTTTGCCCTTCCATAAAAGACAAGATTGAGAACACTGAAATTCCGGCAGATGTCAATTCTGTTTATGAAATAGTTATCAATGGGCTTGATGAAAAAAGTGTTAAAGCTGCTATGAGAGCAGGAATTAAATGCGCTGTAACTGTTCCAGGCATCAAGAAAATCTCCGCAGGAAACTACGGAGGCAAGCTCGGGAAATACCAGTTCAAACTGCACGAACTATTCTGATCTTTATATTTTTTTCGGTTTCAGTTTTCACAATTTCCTTTTTTACTGATTAAGGACGAAATGGTCAAAGAACAAAATGTAATAATAGCGATAAGAAATAAATACAAAGCAAGGACTATTGACTTCACGGTTTGATTTTTCGAGACTACATGTAAAGAAAATATTCTCGTGCTAATTGGCTATTTTGGGGTCATCAAATTCCAAGAGCTTTGAAACCAGCAGAATGAATTTCTTTTGGTCAATGCCAGTAACTCATATCATTACATAATCTGCGAGGAAAGCTCCTGTAATAATTCCGAGATTTGCAAACTGACAACAAGGACGGTAAGCATGAACCTATTTTTAACATATCTTTGGAGGTTTTAATTCTTCCAGGGCTTTTATAGCAGTTATGGTAGGATTTTGCTGTTTTGCCTCCTATAGGCCAGCAAACCAGCCTTCAGCAATCAATGGTTTCGGAGTGATTAGAAAGGTAATCAAAAAAGTATTCAGAGGTGAATAAGAATGGTCTTCGTAAAGTAGATTCCAGTCTGCACTCTGGACTTTGTTGATAATGAATCTACATATGAAAGCTATCAAAAATAGTATACTCAAAATAAGTAAACTATTTTATAGATAAGATACGCAATTGAATTAACCCACAGTATTCAGATGCTTGGATCAACAAAGGCAATGCTCTTGGCAATTTAAACAGGTTTGAAGATGCAATGAAAACAGTTGACAAAGCAATTGAAATTAACATACAGGGTTCATATGCGTGGTAAAATAAAGCAGTTGTTCTCTATAATTTAAATAAATCCGATGAAGCAATGAGATTCTATAACAAAGCAATTGAAATTAACCCGCAACTCAGAAGCTTGGCACAATAAAA
>PMJC01000341.1:315-6791 GCA_003157235.1 Methanosarcina sp. | reverse complement strand
AAAATAAAGCGTAAAATAAGAAAGGAGATTGAAAAATTTCATTATAAAAAAAAGATAGGATGAAGATCCAATACCTTCATCTGATCTATTTTCTTTCACTATTTCTTCATTCTCCTTCCATTATTTCTTCATTCTTTTTTTTGCTATGCAGGAAATTCTCTGCGTATATGCCTTGAACGCTGCCAGAATACCTCATATGATGAGCTACTCCCTTTCTCTTCAATCCTTTTAACTTCATAAATTATGGAGCATTTCGATAAACCTTTGATTTTCACGAGTCATTAATAAGCAAATTATTGACATGTGACAAAATGTAAGTATTATCCATAATACTAAATTTTTGATGCTCCACCACTGAGGATTTGGAATATACAACTCGATCGGGGGTCTGTAAATACCAAAATTTCGTTATGTGTTTGTAAATAGTATATAATAATAATTCGTGAAAACAGAGGTTTATCGAGATCCTCTCTAACTTAAAAACCCAAAGTAAATTACTCAACTGTCAGATCTACGAGTTCATATTCAAGATTTTCGGTTTCTAATCTACTAAGAAGCAAAGAAACCTGCTCGTCCACCGAAACTACAAGAGACGAAAGTCCGTGATATGCAGCTTCAATAACTGACTCGTTGGTTCCAAACATAACATTTGGGCTTATCCCAACTTTGCGCAGAGCAATAAGCGCTTCCACACCAATAGCTGCTATATAGGATTTTGAGTTTGCCAGCATTTTCAGGCGTTCAAGTTCCACTTTTCTTGATCCTCCACGCCCAACTCTGGGAACTTTGCATATCGTAATGGTCGCATTTTCCATGTCAATGAGACCTTGGAGACTGGTTACTCCGACATCTTCTCCTACCGATGCATCGGAGATTACATTGCCTGATGCACCTGTATTTTCCGTCCTACTTACATATAAAAGTCCTTCTTCCATTTTCAGGTAAACCTGCTGACCTTCTTTGACTTCTTCCTTTGTGATAGCTGTCCAGGTAGAAACATGGCTTATTATATCCTCCATTACAAAAAGAGCATATTTCTTCATTTCTATAGCATTTTCAAGGACCCATTCAACACCTTCTTTTGTTATCCTATACCTAACCCGNNCCCTCAGTAATAATCAGTCCATCATTTACAAGATCTTTAATATATTCTGAAACCGCTTGAGGAGTTATTCCAATTTTTGTGGCAATTTCTTTCTGTTTTACATTAGGTTGATGTGCTGCAATTTCGATAAGAACCTGAAATCTGGTTACTCCGCTTTTAGTCTGGAGAATTTTTATCATCAATCGTAATTCTCCTCAACATCTTCAATTAATTTTAATCTTTGACCCATTACAGAAAGCTTTTCAGATCTTCTGGCTACAGCACATATATAGAACGGATTTTTATTAAGTGCCCTCGTTAGATTGCTCATGGAAGTATTGCCTTCATCAACAAGCCTTTCCAGTTCTTCCATAGCATCTTTGACCTCTTCATATGGTTTGAAGGTCAACATTATGATGTCACTTAGATCTTCAAAAGAGCACTGAAAGTTGACCTGAACCCTGGAATAAGAACTGTGATATTCTTTAGAGGGTTTTTGTCCTGCCTCGGGAACTCTCCACTGACTCTCAAGAAGTCCGGCTTTTTTCAATATATGAAGGCTTTTTGATGAGTCTGAACCCATGAATTCATCTATTTCTGCTCTGGTCATCCACTTATTTGAAAGTGTATCAAATATTTTTTTATGAGTTCTTGACCCAAAAGTCCTGAGTAATGGTACTAAATAGGAAGGATCGTTAATTATTCGAGTTCGTTTACCCATTTATTCCTCTCCTTCTCGTCTTATATATAAGTTTTCAAATATGATAAAGATTTGTAATGTGATTATTCGCTATAGGCGATATTAAGCCCTTCTGCCCCTTCCCAATTAAAAACCGGGGCATTACGCTTAAGTTCATGACATTTTTCATACAAAGAGTGAGCAACAATTGGAAGAGCAATTGTAGCATCCACAAAAACTTGCACTTTTTTTGCCTGGGCTGCGATTTTTCCCCAGGAAACAGCTTCATCAAAAGTACAGCCTGAAAGCCCTCCCCAGTGCGGAGAATCAGAAGTATACTGGATTGCATAATCGTGCCCACAAGTATTCATTCCTAGAATGGAAGCTATGACTTCGGTTTGCTGAATAAAATTTTTTGGAACTCCGCCTCCAACATAGATGACTCCGGTTTTTCCTGATTTTTCTACAATTTGTGTAATCTCGTCAACATCTTTGATCTGGTCTACTTCAAGTTTCAATCCTCTCCTTCTTGCAATCGTAAGCCCTATGCCAATTGAACTATCTGAAAGTGCCGGAACAAAGATTGGAACGTTATGCCTATATGCACTTACAACTATAGAATCTTCTGCTGCTCCACAGCCTACAAGTTTCTTNNCAGCTCTGAACTCTTCTTCCACTGCAAAGACATCGTATATTCTGTCTAAACCATAATCGAAGAGTTTTTCATCATCAGCTAGATGGGAACCCAGGTAATGCTTTTTGCCTAGAGCTTCATGTGAATCATGGAATAGATTCGCTCCTGTGCTCACCAAGCAATCTATCATCCTCTTCGCAATCATATAAGAAATGACCTTGCGCATACCAGCAGGAACCATAGCTCCTGATAAGCCCATAAACACTGTGATATTATTTTCATTCAACATGTTTTGCCATATTTGTACGGATTCTGCCAGTTTCCGTCCCTGAAAACCCGTTTTGAGCATTCCATCCAACAATTCGCTTATTGATCTTTTCTTTACATCTACTGGAACCGTGGGATTTTCTGTGAATACATTATGATTCATGCCATTTCTCCATAATAACAGATAATAATAGTTACCTGTGACTCCTAAAGCCTGCAGACATTCGGCAACAGACGATAAGAAACACGAAAACGCTAATTGATATATATATTTTATTAAATATCAATATATGTGGACTCTCTCAGGATGATGTACGGTAAAGATGAACAATTTTAAAGAGAACTTATTTGCCGATTTCGATAAATTTGGTCGAAAGTAGATAATCTCAAAGGATGATATCACTTTCAGTATTCTTAGATTAATGCCTAAAATAATATCGGAAATAAATGTGAGCATACATATTATATAGTCAGATTATGAAAACTGCTATACATCATAGGCTTCCCAATCTCTCTGCTCGTTTGCAAAGATAGTCTTGAAATACTGAAGGTCTTCATAGGTACCTAATTAATCCACTTACTGTACATGCTTCTATTAAGTTTTCTGTAAGTTCCCCAATGTCTTATGCTTTATCACCATACGCTGATTCTCAGAAATGATCGTTGTGTTTATTATAATAAGGATTTTGCTGAACCCATAAATTTAACATATGCTTATAACGGTATCTAGATGACTCCCCAAAAGCAGAAGTTTATAGAAATTATCCCTTTATAGTAGTTTNNGATATATAAGGAATTAAATTGCTTTAAACCTTCCCCTTTGAACACAATTTTGCATTTATTACCAGGCTAGAGCTCCAGTCAAAAAATTAAATTTTAGATACTTGTATCTCAGAATCAAATTTCAAACGATTCAAGATATTTTCGATTTGTACCAACTCCACTATACTGATACCTTTCTGCAAACTAACTCTGATATCAACTTTGTATCCTCATGAAATCACAAATATAAACTTAATCCACATGGGAATTATTACTTTTAAGCATTGTCCTTCAATTTTTTCGTAAAGAAACTCAATTTTCAATTATTCAAGTAATAACCAATATAATAAACTATATTCGTGATATTATTTTCGAATTTTGTTTCTCTACGAGACTTGCAGATTAGATAGGATTTCAATAAACCTCTGATTTTCGCCAAATATTCACTATACATTTATATACATAGAAAGAATTTTAGGAATTAATCGAAATACTTTCAAATTTCACGATAATTTTTTTCCCTTTAATATCAAAGTAATCAAATAAAATATATTCACTATAAGTTTACTAGTTACATTTTGAATTTATTCAATAATAAACAATCTCGAACTTTTTCATAAGATTTATATTATCTAGAAGAATTACACCGTGTTATTACTCCCTTTAATTTTCTTGCTAACTTATCTTTCAGGACAGTGAAGGTCCCTGCATTTTGCCAAAAATTTCGGAAAAATAAAGTTGAGTGTGTTTCAATTACTTAGAGGGCGATCATTTTTTTCTGCCCCAAAGCCTAATAAATTAACTACTAACAATTAACATTGATGTCGGTATAAATGGAAAAAAAACTCAACATTAAACTTCTGGAACTACTTGAGGGAAGACAGCTTTCAATTAGTGGGCTATCTAGAGAATTGAAAGCTGAAGGCATAAATGAACATCGTCTGGTTCTAACAGGCTACCTCAGGGCACTCAGGGACCTTAAAATTTTGGAGGAAATTGGAGTCCCGCCCTCCAAAATGTATCATCTACCTGAAAAAATCAATGAATCTTTGCCCCAAAAAGGTAAGGTCATGAGGACTTCTGATTCTGAAGATGTTTATTCTATATTCAAAACTCAGCTTCTCAAAATTAACCTGGAACTCAGGATCCCTGTCGGAGTATACATAGTTTCCAGATTATTTGAAAGGCCATGCTTCCGCAAGGAGTTGAAACTTATAGGAATCACTCAAAAACATCTTGATCAGTACCTGGAAAAACCCAGCTTAGTCTGTGAGGTTTCAGATGCGCATCTCAGAAAGGCAAGAGCAGATATTACAAAAATTGAGATTCCTACAGGTAACCCTGCATATGAAATCAAGGAGCACAGGGAAGATGTAACAAGGCTTGCAAATGAAGTATTTGCAAGTTTGATAAAACATAGTATTAACCTTGAGGGCCTGCTAGCAAAGAGTAAGCAAACTACTCTGATTCCTTAAAAAATTTCAATTCGTTTAAATCTTGAAAATTTATGTTGATCAGACTTAAAAATAATATTCGAAGACTCACTAAGTAAATTTAGACAATTTTCAGATGTTTAAATTATAGACAGAAAATAACAACTGTAACCACATAAATGTATACTGCCTAATTTTCACAAAATAAGAACAATAAAGTAATAAAAAATATTGAAAATTTAAGTCTTTTAACTCAAATCTTAAACTTTATACAATTACAGCTTTTTCTGACTTTTCATTCAAGAACTCTGGATTAATCCTATTCTCATAAATCTCATTAATTACTACGGTTAAATTATAGCTAAAATTTTTGCCAACAGTTCATTTACCTGAGCAATTCAATTCTTATACCTCAAAGTCTCTCCAAACTTCCTCTTCATGGCTGAGTTGATAGATTCAAGGCTGCTTCTCTTATGGTAATGCTCCATTAATTCATCTCTGTTAAGCTAGAAGTAATGATACATCTTNNATTGTTGCGAGATGAGTCAGCTAGGTCAGAGAAACTTCATTGATTGTGAAGCCCTCTTATATCTGTATAATCAATGGGCTGAACTGTGAAGCCACTGCTATTCCATTGGGTATTGTAATAGCTGCTACTATGTTAGTATTTACACCTACAAACCATATGAGCCTTCAACCACTGATACTCTTTACTCTGACCGTGCTTCATCCCATTGTATACTCTGAACATAGTAGTTCTAAATCAAGTATATTCTACTGCGAAATAAGTTTCCAATCCAGCAAGAGGCAATGCAGATAAGAAAATCAATTTGTGTAGAATTGGTGTAATTTCTGAATTGTTGAAGAACTTTAAGGGTATATGAAATGCAACGTATGTTCTATCTGTCCTCTCTCGGTTGTATTGAGAGAGGCTACATGCTAGCGACTTGATAACTGAGAGTAGACTTTATGAATGGTACATAAACAGTGATCTGTGCATTTACAGACGCAACCTTCCAATAATTTGCTTAGATTCAGGTATTGCCTCAGCTTAGTCTTTCAGGAGCTCAACAAATAACTTGACTTCTGCTTTTTGAGCTTCATTATAGGCATTCCATGTTTTAGCGTATGTTAGTTGCATCTTCTTGATAACAGTATCTTTGGGAGTTTCTTTCTGAACTTTCAAGAAATATTTAGTAGCCATAATATGCTGATATTTCCCCCAAGGTTGAAGAAATCAGGCCCTGTGCAAGTTATTCACAATTCTGTTTCTCCGACATCAACTATAAAATATAAATCAGTAGTTAACAAAATCTCTTGGAGAAATTTACATCCCCGTAACAAGCTGCAGGATATCGACTGGAATAACTCAGAATTGTTTTACTTTTAAACATCTATAAATCAGGGAAGAAATATAAAGTGAAAATATGCCAAGAGAATTTACAACAAAAGATATTGAGATTTTTAACAAGCTTGCTCCAGAAGCCGGGAATAAACTCATTTCCAAAGAAGCAGGACATCAGTTCCCTTTCATCCTGCGTCCAATTTCACACAAATTTGCCGAGTCTCCTGAAGATTTCAGGGAAAGGTTGAGGAGATTGAACCCTGAAGAACTCG
>PMJC01000341.1:0-280 GCA_003157235.1 Methanosarcina sp. | reverse complement strand
AAAAAACTGCTTTTCGGAACTGCTGGAGTTCCAAGAAGTACAAAAGGAAAAAACAGTATCTCAGGGATCGAAAGAGTTCGTGAACTTGGCCTTGACTGCATGGAACTTGAGTTCGTCCAGGGAGTTCGCATGAGCGAAAAAGGAGCAAAAAATGTTCATGAGGCTAGAAATAAAGAAAATGTATGCCTTAGTGTCCATGCACCTTATTATGTCAACCTGAATTCTTTAGAAGAAGAAAAACTCAAGGCGAGCCTAGAGAGGATTTACCAAGCCGCCAGGA
>PMJC01000243.1 GCA_003157235.1 Methanosarcina sp. | reverse complement strand
AAACGTCTTAAAATTGCCTATTTCAACGATTAGAGTTGCTAAACAAATTTTCCCAATGAAGTTTGTAGTGATGAAAAACGTTTATCAATATCTAAACCACAAGACTTGTTTACTATTTCTGCCTAGTTAAATCATCAATTAACTTGGCGATGGAATTGCCTAGAAAACCAATTTAACAGTCGTGATTACAGTCATATTTAAGCCTTCGATGGAGATTCACTTATTATTTTCATAAAGGTCTTGAAAAACTAAAATTAATACAACCTTCCTCCCTAAGGTAATTATGAAATCAACAATTAAAAANNAATTAATTTCAACCCCTACAATAATAGAATTCATAATACCAACATTCTGCAGATGTACAAATCTGTAGAATTTATTTGCCTGTTCACCAATTATTATTCGTTGAAATTTATATTAATTATACAATACTGTAATATTACGAAAAAAATGGCATTCTTGTATAACATCTACGGGAGGCGGGATAACATATAAAAAGGAGTCAATAACTCAAAGATACTATCCATTTAAATTATCTGTTGAAATACTCATTTGAGTCTTATTCATTTGAGTCGTAAGCGAGATCCGATTTTTTCCATAAAACTGTTGACGCTGCTTAAAGAATCTGTCACAATAATTTTTGCTTTTTCTTCTGCAAACTGTGATTTAGGCTTTACTTGCCTGCTCTCTAGCCCAAGCATTGAATAAACTTTAGAGATAATGGTATCGAACTCTACTAATTCAATACTTCTGGAATCATGAAGCATGAGAGCTTCTTTTCTGTCAAGGATTGAAAGCCAGATATTTTTCTCTATCAAGATCCTGAGGAGTTCTCTTTCTTCTTCAAGCCTGCATTTTACGCGCCTTATTCTATCGACCAAGGATTCGATTTCCTTTTCAAAAACTTCCTTCTGAGCTAAGGTTAAAGTGCTTTTTTTTCCCACCGCTTCATTGATTGAATCAATTTCCCTTACTAGGTTATCGTAAGGATAGATCTGAGAAACCCCGTCTTTTTTTAAGGTATAGCTGTGGTTCTTATGAGCTAAATGATGAGTTTCGATTTCCTTTCTCAGCAGAAACTCTTCCCCACAGCTATCACAGATAACCTTTACAGAGAGTTCGTTTTTCAGAGCAATGCTTGCTGCAGCATGCAGGTCTTCTGCTTCCTGGCGCAGTTTTTCTGTGCTGATCCCTCCAGATACTACAAGTTCAAATACAACTTTTCGTAGATATTCCCTCTCTTCAGGCAGATTCCAGAGCATATGCTGTAGCAAGAGTGCCATTGTTCTGTCTACCGCCATACAGCCACTGCTACAAGCTGCAACCTTTAGGACCTGGATAACTTTCTTCCAGCGTCTGTCCGAAATGTAAATCTCCTGCAACTGAAGATTTTTCCTAAGTTCGATAATAATAAGCTCAACATCAGGGTCAACAGGAAGATTTTTTGCGCTTTCTCGAAGTTCGTATATCGCCAAAACTGGAATATTTAAAGAAGGTTTGAAATCGTCATGGTTTCTGAAAAGGAGATTTCGGAAGTTTTCATCGTCCTGAATATAGGTGAGTCTATACCTAAACAAAAAACGATCATAAAGAGCTTCGAGACTTTCATTTTCTTCAGGCAGCTCGTTAGAAGCCCCGAAAACAGATAACAAAGGAACATCTACAATCTCTTTACCATTATGATATTTGCGTTCATTCAGGATCGTCAGGAGACTGTTCAGTATTGCACTGCTAGCCTTAAAAATTTCATCTAGTAAAGCGATATGTGAAGTTGGGAGGCAGCCCTCTATTTTTCGGCGGAACTCGTCTTCTTCTAGAGCTTTTAATGAGAGAGGGCCAAATATCTCCTCTGGAGTTGAGAAGCTTGTAAGGAGGTAATTAAAAAAATTTCCTCCTTCAATGGACTGACATATATTTTTTGCAAGCTGGGTTTTTGCCGTTCCTGGAGGACCAAGAAAAATTATGTTTTCCCCCGACAGTACGGCAAGAAGAGAACCACTAATTTCGGCTTCCCGCTCTTTGAAATAGCTCATAAATGTGGATTTGATTTCGATGAGATTTTCTTTCAGGGCCAAGCCTCCAGGCTACAAGATGAAATGTGAAATAAAATATCACAGCCATTTCTCTGAAGTGTTTAGCCTGAATCTATTTATATCCTATTTTAATTCTTCCAATAATTCCGTTACGGTATCCAATTTATAATTTTCATTTAACTACCATAATACCTATATTGGTTACAGCTATCATTGGTCATTTTTTAAATCAATTAATGTTTTCTCGTAAAATAATAAGTATATTCTTTATTCTGTGGCTGAATTTGTCAGTGGTGAAAGTTTCAATCCTTATTTTAGTGGATCTTGCTCTCAATGAGAATATCAGATTATGTTTCGTCATTCAAGAATTTTAGAAGTTTCATCAGGCCTATGAGAACTCAGATTATCAAAAGTAGCTTCAGGCTGTTACCACGGTCCATTCCCACACCTGTGGGGAATTAATTTGTATACACTTCAAACTTGTTTTCATTTTATAATATTTTTAAGATACTTGATGCCTTAATTTACTTTCAACTGGCGAATCACTGGTAAACGTTATTAAACAACTTGGTAATCCAACTTCATTAAATAAAGGAAAATAATCCTATAAATACTGTTACTTAATCATTTGCAAATTTGGACAATTATATATTCAAGTATTAGATTATATTTGGGAAATACATTATAAAATGTAGTGAATAATAACCCGGAAACTAATAGTAAATTGAAATAATTCTTGACTTAAAATGAAACAAATACTATAATTTTTAATTTTTATAGCATAAAATATGATAAAATTAAAGAAAGGTATTAAATATGTACTTGTCATAAAGTCATTTCTCAATCCAAAAAATACACCGTTTTGTATCTAAATCTGTGCATCAATAAAAACAATAAAGAAAGACGGAAAAAATATATTGATGGCTATCCCAAATAAAGTTATAAGCCAAAATTCGATTATAGACACAATAACTGTGGATGTTTACGACATGTATAGTAAGGAATTAATAGAAAGAGTAACGCCGGTAAATTCAGTCCACAGCCTGGCAACGATTCCTATAACATATAGAGATCCATTATAAATCACTCTGGAATATGAAATAAGTAGGGATGGTTTTCGGGAAAGTTTTTATTCCCTCAACCAGCTACTGTGTATTCCACTGAGTAAAACATATAATTATTTTTCCCTATTTTCGGAGTATTTTTTTATGCAGTTTATTCTTCAGCAAGTTTCCTTCTGCATCTCTTTCATTCTCTTAAATTTTTGAGATTTGATCTCTGTGTTATAATTATTATACAATAATATTTAACAATTATTTAGTTTAAATTGCATAAAAATTTAACAATTTAGATAAAAATAAATACCCTTTAATCGAGAAAAAAGACAGTATTTAGATCTCCGAATACAAACTAAATCAGATCCAGACATCCTCTTCCACCTTATCAAATAATAATTTGAGCGGATCAGAACGAATAACTCTCTATCTTCTCATCAGCCATGAAAAACAGAAATATTCATCAGTAGTTATTTTCTCTTCATTTCTTTTGCAAGCTTCTTTTTTGCGTCTTTGCTGCCTGAAGAAGCCTTTTTTTCCAGCTCTTCCACTTTTTCCTTCTTAGCGCTCTTTTTCTTATCCATATCTTTTTTCGACATTGCCATAGTGCATACCTTCATATATCTTAGTAAGTGCAATATCTAACAGGCAATATTGCAGTAAGGTACCTAAGTAAATAAAGTGCCTCAATAGATATTGGCTTAGTCAATCATTTCAGTTTCAAAAGTATTTATTCGTTTCCCACGAAAGGAAAATTTTTAATTGATTGTTATTTTCTATGAAGAAATAAATCATCTAGATTATAGAGATATAATCAAAAAAGAGCAAGAATTTATGATTTTCGGAAATCATAGCTGGCAGCCAGAAAGAGATCCCATCATTTAGGGTCAGGTGGAAGCATACAATTTGATTTAATATTTGAGGCAAAAAATTCGGAAAACTAAAACTTCTTCTTTAGTTTTTTTCACTTATTACTGTTGTACTTTCGGTGTATTCTCAAGTAGCTCAAAGCAATAAAATGATCTGGGAAATATGACTTCCCAATAAAACAGAGATAAAATTGTAGAGGATTTCGATAAGCCCCATATTTCGTGGTATCCATATAAATGACACATATACAACTCGTGAAAATTAGAAATGCATCGAAATCCTACATAATTTCAAAGCATCATTTATGCACTACTATATGAATATGATGAAATTTAGGAATTAATCAAGCCTTCTGCAGTATTTGTAATACGTGTAAGGCCATGAAGAATATTTAACAACTAAATTAAAATTTTGATGGGGCCGTTGAGATTCGAACTCAAGTCGCAAGACCCCCAGTCTTGCAGGATGGCCAGGCTACCCTACGGCCCCGCAGAGGTTGTGCTTTTCTAATGGCAACTCTCTTCTTCGCTTGCCATCGTCAACTTATTGTAATCAAATATGTAGTATAAATGTATATCGGTATGAGAAAGCCGAAATCTACTTTTCATTCTTTTTTTTGTTGTGCTTCTGCAATTATACTTCTTAAACTGTCTTTTTTAGCTGTGCTATCTATGGTTTTTGTTTGGGCTCTTCGTCGTTTTGTGTGGATCATAATAAAAACCAATGCGGTCTTGAGTTGAAATCATCTTAC
>PMJC01000113.1 GCA_003157235.1 Methanosarcina sp. | reverse complement strand
ATCTTGTCTGTTAGTTATTGATCAAGAATGAAAAAAGAGTACTAGCTAGAAATTTAAAGAAAATATAGAGAAATTCTTAAGTTCATTTTTCAGTAACTCTCAGAGACGATCTTAAATAGAAACCGTAAAATAGGGATCTCATACAGAATTTAAATCCAAAATATTTTAAATTTCAACAACGAGGAATAAGCTTGAAAGAAAATGCAGAAGAATGCACCGGGTTCAAAGCCCTTTACCTTGCAGCGCTTGACAGTAATGTCAGCCTGATAACAGGTGTCCCAGGGTATCCTATAAACTCCCTTATGAAGCTTTTTTTGGATAAAACCAATAGAGAGGGGGGGGTAGAATCAAGAACCGCGATTTTAAGAGCAGGTCATTCCGATAAAATACGCAGTTCAGCTTATAGTGCCAGATGGCTCACAAATGAAAAAGTTGCCTTTGAAATTGCTCTAGGAGCATCAATTTCTGGGAAAAGGGCCCTTGTTATTGTAAAGCATGTTGGAATGAACATTCTTTCGGATCCCCTTATAACATCTGTTACGCATACCATAGGAGCTGGCCTTGTTGTAATTGTAGGAGATGACCCTGGAGCTAAAGGCTCACAGAATGAACAGGACTCCCGCTGGTACGGCCGGATAGCCGAGATAGTAGTGTTTGATCCAAATGATCCAGATACTGCATACAGGGCTTTAAGAAGAGCGTACAAGCTTTCGGAAAAGACGAGGACTCCGGTTATGCTTAGGGTCACTCAAAACTTTGGAAAAAGCGAAGGAAAAATAAAGCGCCTCCCTAGATCTTCATCCATTCCTCCTAAATTCGATCGCTCTATTTGGAAAAGCCGGATGGTGGTAAAACACCAGCTATTTCACTCCATAGTCTACCCTTTACTGGAAGCTGAAGCTGAGAATACTGACATGAATAGAACAATATTGATGCCAGAAGAAGAAACAGAATACAGCTTAGGATCTAGAAGGATAGGAATCATTTCCTCGGGTTTTACGTCTTCAATAGTGGAAAAAATACTGAAAAAACGAGACATTTACTGTGAAATTTCTCATCTGTCCCTTAACATTGTAAATCCACTTCCCATTAAAAAAATTGGGACATTTCTGAGAAATAATCAAATATTACTTGTAGCCGAAGAGTCCGAACCCTTCATAGAAGAACAGATTCGCATCGCAGGTAGAGTATGTGGAAAAAAAACTGGGCACCTTCCATATGGACAAGTTATGCCTGAAGATATAGAATTTGCCCTTAAACATATAGATGAGGAGGAAGTTTCAAAATCTACAGATACTGCTTTTTCCAAATTATCTACTGAAGGAAGGGGAACTATCTGCGATAACTGCCCTTATCTGCCTCTTTATCATTTCCTCAGCACGATTAACGTGTGGATTGCGGGAGATATGGGTTGTTCCGTCCGGAGCGCACCTGAGCCACTTGCAGCAATTGATGTCAGCTTTGCCCTAGGTTCTGCAATCTCTGTTGCCTGTGGATTTGAGAAAAAAGGCATCGCAGTAATCGGAGATTTCGCACTGGCACACTCAGGCATCCTGGGACTCCTAAATGCCGTAACGTTCGGATGCGACATGCTTGTACTCATACTACAGAATGATGTTGCAGCAATGACTGGTGGTCAGGAAGCTCCTGATATAAGAAAAGTGGTGGAGACAATAACTCCCGACGTTTCAGTCTTTAATATCGATGAAGGAAAAGGGGTGGAAAAAATAGAGACTGAAAAAGAAATTGGATATAAAATAAAAGAACAAATCCTTAATCCCGTGCTTTCTGAACTGATTCAAACAAAACTTACACTACCTGGGATTTCTGTAATATACTTAAAGGGGAAGTGCAGAAAATATTGATTATAGAGCCCATTATTCTATATGTCCTTTAAGTTTTTTTAAATCAACTTTTTAGCCTGATTTTTTTACCAAATTGGCATGAAAATGCATAAGGATATAGTCATCACATAATCTCCTAGTCATCTTTTCCTATATTTCTAATAATTATTTTTATACGTGTCTCAACCGAGAATTTCGAAGTCTCAACAATTATTCTCTTTTTAATTTATCTCTTCTAATGCCCATTTTCATCTTCGTACATTTTGTCATTTGTAGTCAGATGCCATATAATTTGGGCAATTTCCCTTGCTAGAGCAATATTGTCTTTGCGTGTCCAATTGATTTCTTTTTCCGGTTAAAAAAACTCTTTTAATTTGCTATTTTTTTCGCTGCTGCTTGAGCAATTTGCGTTAGAATCCACCTTGCTACTTTGATCCTCTTTTTGTGATTATCCATTTATAGAATTTTATCCGCAGATTGGTATACATTCGGAATAACTCCAAGCTATGAAGCAAGTTTATCTACTTAATTAAAATCCTTGAAATTGCTTGTTGAAGCAATTAAAGTTGATGCGTCAATTTTTCCAATAACTAAAACAGACATTAAAATTTCGATTTCACTTTTATGCTTTCCATAAGAATAATTGAAAATTTCTTTATCCAAAGTTTCAATTTCATAGCTAAGGTATTTTATAAGATTCAGACATGTCTGAAACCTAACTACTGATCAGCTCATAATCCCTGTCTATTATGATATGAAGCTCATATCCAAAATGTAACTTACCATCCTTTTTTGTCCAGGTTCAATCTCTGATTTTCCTTGTTTTTGTTTATTTTCTCAAGGTTTATACTCTTTTGCATTACCAGAATCTTAATAAATAAAAATAGCGTCCAGAATCAGTCTCTTTTTTATTTTCAAACCACGGCAATCAATTTGGCTTTGCAACTGCTCCCATATTTCTTCTTTGCAGTTATCAATCATTCTTTTTCGGAATTACCAGACTGTGGTAATGTGTGTTATGTATTCAAGAAAACCAAGAAATTTCGTGAAAGAAATTCGATCAATACTTTGTTTCTCAAGTTCAAAGTCGAAAGATCATCACATTACTGTAAAATCAGCATTTTAAAAATAACGGTTACTTCAGCTTTAGGTCTGCCTCATTAAACTGTTTTATTTAAATAAATGAATTCAAAAATGATATGAAAAGATTCCAAATTAATTAAAGAATCAATTTCAATAAGTTTGTCTACAACTGACTGAAGAAGTTTGTATTTTTCTTTAAGAGCAAATTTAGTAAAATTTTTCATGAGGAAAAATTAATTTTAAGAGATTGAAACTCTCCAATGCTCAAATGCATGCATGTTTATCGAAATTCTCTAATTACTTGTTGCCATTAAAATGATCCGCCCTATGTACCTGAATTTTGTATTTCTCAGCAATTTCCTGGAAAGTATCTACCATATAGTGAACTTTTTCCCAGGAAAGGCCATATGTGTTCAATTTCCACATGCGTGTAGCTCCCGCAAATTCTCCGACGATACCCTTGCTTGAGAGTTCGTCTGAAAGGAAGAAACCTTTGCGTTTATGTCCATGTGCTACGATATCGAAGTTACCACTGGTGTCTATTTTTGACAGGGTATGCTTGCGTGGGTACTCCGATAAAACCCTACTTCCTTCTATGGTAAATAAACCATCAATCAGATAGTTTGACTTTTTCACCTCATCTCCCCAATTATGTACTCTCTCCCTTACAGTAGGAAAAGAAGCCATCATACCGATTAATGTCGAACCCATTAGTGTGCAGCCAAGCATCTCGACTTCTTTGACGCCAAACTTACGTAGAGTGACATCCCCCACCATCTGCGTTGTACGGAATAGCTTGGGAGCCCATTCATTGGTTGTTGCCAGCACTCCTGACGGTGCAGGTGATGCCATGCTTTTGTGGCCGGAACCTACGACAAAATCTGCACCAATATCCTTTCCGTCCACTGGCATGATCCCAACAGTGTACGCACCATTATATAGGAAAGGAATATCGTACTGATGTGCAACTTTTGCTATGTCTTTTACATCATGTTCATTGGCATACTGATAATCAAAGTGATCGATCATTATCAGCACAGGCAATTTGCCTGTTTCCTGCTTAACCGCCTCAATCTTCTCAGCAGTT
>PMJC01000413.1 GCA_003157235.1 Methanosarcina sp. | reverse complement strand
GCAATTAATGCTCAGGGAATCCGGGTTTCAGGTAAAGTAACAGATGCAGCAGATGGTTCTGCACTGGTGGGAGTCACTATTCAGGAAAAGGGAACCACTAACGGGGCCATTACAGATGTTAGCGGGAACTTCAGTTTTTTGGTTGCCCCTACTGCTACACTGGTAATATCATACATAGGTTACGCTACTCAGGAAGTTCCTGTAAATGGCAGAACCATAATAAATGCAGCAATGACTGTAGAAAGCAAGAATCTACAGGAAGTAGTAGTGATCGGTTACGGTACTGTTAAAAAATCAGATGCTACAGGTTCAGTTGTTGCGGTTAGCTCAAAAGATTTTAACAAAGGCGCTATAACTTCACCTCAGGATCTGCTGGTTGGAAAGAGTCCCGGTGTTGTAATTACAAATGCCGGTGGTGCACCAGGCGCCGGAGCAACTATTCGTGTACGTGGAGGATCATCATTGAATGCTTCAAATGATCCATTGATAATTATCGATGGAGTTCCCATAGACAATAATAATGTTGCCGGAAGTTCAAATTTCCTTTCATTTATTAACCCTAATGACATCGATACTTTTACCGTTCTGAAAGATGCATCTGCAACCGCTATTTATGGTTCAAGGGCTTCAAACGGGGTAATCATTATTACTACAAAGAAGGGTAAAGCCGGTAGCAAAATGAGTATTACTTATGATGGGAATGCATCAATAGCTAACGCCATAAAAT
Source organism: Methanosarcina sp. (assembly GCA_003157235.1). GTDB lineage: Archaea > Halobacteriota > Methanosarcinia > Methanosarcinales > Methanosarcinaceae > Methanosarcina. The sequence continues at coordinate 5,465 of PMJC01000413.1, read as the reverse complement.
TTGTAGATGTTTATTCGGGTGATCAGATGAGGCAGATTGCTTTGGACCATATAGGTTTGTATGGCGCTGAAAGTTTGACAAAGCTTGGAACGGAAAACACCAACTGGCAAAAGGAAATTTTTCGCACTGCCGTATCACAGGATCATAACCTGAGTGTCTCAGGCGCTTATAAAACCTTACCATACCGTGTATCTCTTGGTTACACCGACCAGAACGGTATAATGAAGAATACCGATATGAAAAGATTTACGGGATCTATTAGTCTCGATCCTATATTCTTTGATAACAGTTTAAAAGTCAGCATGAATGTCAAAGGGATGAATACCCATAACAACTTTGGCGATTCAGGGGCATTGGGATCGGCTGTCAATATGGACCCTACTCAACCTGTAAGGGACGGTAATCCCCTTTCTGACGGGTATTTTCAATGGGTCAATCATGGAGCTTCTCTTGGCACTTCCAATCCGGTTGAGCAGGCTCTGGCAGTTGATAATAAATCAGTGGTCAACAGGACGATCGGGAATATTCAGTTCAATTACGCACTACCTCTTATTCCAGGGTTAAATGCAACTCTGAATTTAGCAACTGATTATACAAATAGTAAGGGACATAACAACCTCCCGACAACTGCCCCGGCAACTCTTACTAATCCACTAAGATGGGGTAAATTAAATGATTATAACGGTAAAAATTACAATAACCTTCTCGATTTTTACTTAAACTATACGAAAGAATTAAGTCAGATAAAAAGCAAAATTGATGCAACCGCCGGTTATTCCTGGCAACATTTCAAGAGACAAGGCGATAGTTATACCCGTGGCGTACAAGATGCTGAGCACGCTTATCAGATGTCCGATAGCACTTCCTTTGTTACTGAAAGTTACCTGGTTTCTTTCTTTGGTCGCTTAAATTACACACTTTTGAACAGGTATTTGCTTACTGTTACGGTTCGCGATGATGGTTCTTCCCGTTTTGCCAAAAGTAACCGCTGGGGATTATTTCCATCAGTAGCTCTTGCATGGAAAATCAAAGACGAATCGTTTTTAAAAAATGTTGATGCAGTTTCCGATTTGAAACTGAGATTGGGCTGGGGGGTAACCGGACAACAGGATATTGGAAATGATTATCCAGCCCAGGCAAAATACATCAGTTCTGTGATAGGCGCTTATTATCCGGTAGATGGGCAGTACCTTTCAACTTTGCGCCCAAATGCATATGATCCTGATATAAAATGGGAACAAACAACTACGCAAAATGCCGGTTTGGATTTTGGTTTCCTGAAAAACCGTATTACAGGATCATTCGATATATATAAACGCGTTACCGATGATCTGTTGAACACGGTCACTATACCCAGCGGTAGTAATTTTTCCAACACCTTATTGACAAATGTTGGCAGTTTGGAAAACAAGGGCGTTGAAATCTCTTTGAATCTGGCGCCAATTTCGCAAAAGGATATGTCTTTAACCTTAGGATTTAATTTAACATACAACCGGAACAAAATAACGAAATTGCTTTTGAATGACGATCCAACATATATTGGTGTTCTTGAAGGGGGTGATAGCTTTACCGGCTCATTGCAAGTTACACGGGTTGGTTATGCCGCGCACTCATTCTTTATGAACAAACAAGTGTATGATGCAAATGGCAACCCGATTGAAGGTTTGTATGTTGATCTTTCTGGCAAGGGAGGCTTGGTGAATGGTAATAATGCCGATAAATATATCGATCATAATCCTGCTCCTGATTATTTGTTGGGTCTCTCTGCCCGTTTTAATTACAAAAATTTCGACATTTCAGCTTCTACCCGTACCAGTATTGGAAATTATGTCTACAATCAGGTGGCAGCCAGCGCTTCTTATGACCAGATGTCCCAGATTGGATACTGGCACAACGAACCAACCTATTTGAGCGACACAAAATTCGTGAAACGTCAATTTACTTCCGATTACTTTGTTCAAAATGCCTCGTTCTTTAAATTAGATAATTTAAACGCAGGCTATAGGTTTGACGACGTTATTAATAAATTGAGCGCACGTATCAGCTTTACCGTTCAAAACGTACTGACTATCACAAAATACAAAGGGATAGATCCGGAAGTCAGCGGTGGAGTTGATAACAACTTTTATCCAAGGCCTCGTACCTTTATGCTTGGTATAAGTTTAAGCTATTAATATTCTAATAAGATAAAGATATGAATAAAAAAATTATAATATTGGGAGTTGTTTTTTCTACACTGATGATAACATCGTGTGTGAAAGATTTAAATGTGACACCTTCTGATCCCAATGTCACTTTGGCGAGCAACTTAACTGCTGATGAATATAAGCAGGTGTTGGCTAAAATTTATGCCAGTTTCATAATCGGTGGCCAGGGTGGCAGCCAGGATTATAATGGTGTGGATATAACAGGTACCGATTCTAACTTTGGTACAACAATGCGCGCATTATGGAATTGCCAGGAGTTAACTACCGATGAAGCAATTTGTGCATGGACCGATCCTGGTATTGCCGATTTTAATACACAGACATGGAGTGCGAATAATCCTTTTCTTACTGCCCTTTATGACCGTTTGGTTTTGAGCGTAACTTATGCAAATGATTTTATCAGGCAGACAAACGGGAACTCAGACCCTGATATAATGAGATATAATACAGAAGCGCGTTTCCTAAGGGCAATGGCCTACTACTATTCAATAGACTGCTTTGCAAATCCTCCATTTACAACAGATGCTGACGGTGTTGGAAAATTCAACCCAAAACAATTGGATAAGGTTACATCGGTTGGCAGGGCTAAATTGTTTAATTATTTGACGTCCGAATTGCATAGTATTGAAGATAAATTGGGAGAACCAAAGTTTTCGTATGCAAATGCCGATAAAGCTGCCTGCTGGATGTTGCTGGCCAGGTTATACCTGAATGCTCAGGTATATACCGGAACTGCAAAATGGGATAGCTGCAAAATTTATTGCGATAAAGTGATCAACAGTGGAAAATACTCATTGGCTAGCAATTACAGACAGAATTTTAGCGCTGACAATGATCAGACAAAGAATCCTGAAATGATTTTTTCATGGGCACAGGATGGAGTTTATACACAAGGTTATGTTGGCACAACATTTATTATCGAATCATGCAGCGATGGCACTCACATAGATGCAAAAACGCTTGGTTTGGCATCTAACACCAACTGGGGGGGAAACCGTACAAAAAAACAATTCATAAATGTATTAATAGATACACTTGCTACTTATGGTAACGTACCGGTTCCAACTTCGGATATTTATTTCAGCCAATGTAAAGACAAACGCATCTATTGCAGACAATTGGATCATTGGAATATCCCAAGCGCTTCATCATCTTATTCATTTGGCATAGGCGTATTTAAATTTACCAATAATAATACTGACGGCACCCAGGCTGCTGATTATAATCCCGCCTATGCAAGTACAGATTTCCCGGTTTTCCGTTTAGCCGATGCCTACCTGATGAGAGCCGAAGCTTTGCATAGGTCAGGTAATAACCCGGATGCTATGACTGATATAAACGTAGTCAGAACACGCGCTTATGGAAATGCTACGGGAAATCTTACTTCAGCAAATCAGGTTACCGATCAATTTTTGTTGGATGAACGCGGTCGTGAATTTTATTATGAAGCTCAAAGACGTACCGATTTGATCCGTTTTGGACAATTTACCGATGGCTCTTATAAATGGGCCTGGAAAGGTGGTACATTTGCCGGCATCCCAACCGATAAACATTTGAATATCTTCCCGATTCCGGGCAATGAAGTGTCTGCAAATCCAAATATTATCCAGAACACTGGTTATTAATTTTAAAACTTAATTCATATGAAAAAGTTAATATTTTATATAACAATACTTGGCTTATTGCTCAATTCCTGTAAAAAGGATGAGACAAAAGTCGTTATGTTGACCAACCCAATTTCGCCAACAATAACTACATTACCTGATCTGACCCTTCAAAGGGTCCATTGGACGGATACTCTTAAATTTGTTGGTACCGCCGTTAATCCCGGTTTCCATGCTTCTGCAACTTATTTTCTCGAAGCATGTCCGACAGGAGATAATTTCAAAGATTCAATACAGGTGATGTCTGCTATCCAGGATACTTCATTAAGAATCAGCGTTAATGATCTTAACGCAATCCTACTCAAAATACTATCAGCTGACCAGGTTTCTTCAGCAGATTTTCGAATTAGGTCCGTATTATCTGTAGATGCCGGCACGGGTGCAAAACCTATGATTTACAGTTCTGATCCCGTAACTGCCAATGTTACTGTTTACGGTTTGCCTCGGTTGGACTTAATCAATTCGGGCATCACTCAGAAAATTGAATCTCCTTTAGCTGATGGTAAATACACAGGTTTCGTAAAACTTGACGCGACCAAATCATTTACATTGAAAGACCCTGATGCAAATATTACGTATGGCTCGAATGGTACCGCACTCGCAGTTAACGGTACAGCTTTCTCAGTCGCTGCTAACGGTTGGTATCAATTAAAGGCTGATACTAAAGCACTTACATACACTAATAAAGCTTATATGATAGGTTTGATCGGGGATGCTACTCCAAATGGATGGAATTCACCTGATTCAAAAATGGATTACGATTCTAAATCCCAAACCTGGGTCATTACTCTTACTTTAGTTGACGGGACTGTTAAATTCAGAATGAATGATGCCTGGGATCAGGGTATAAATCTGGGGATCGGAACAGGATATTCAATCGATAATCTGTATAATAGCAGCTCAAGTGCAAATATTCCTATTACAGCAGGAAACTATACTGTAAGGCTTTATATTACCACTACTCCTTACAAATGTACTTTTACAAAAAACTAGTAATTACTATAATAGAATTTATTTATGAAAAGATTAACCTTATATAGATTTCTGGCTGTTCTTCTTACTGCGACAATTATTTTTGCCTCATGTAAGAAGGAACAATCGAATGTCAGATTAAACCCGGAACTTTCTACCACTCAGGTATTAAATGTTAAATCTGACTCTGCTACTGTTGTAGGTTTTGTAGTTGCCACAGGCGATGGTTTTACTGAAAAAGGCGTTTGCTATGATATAGTTACCGGGCCCACAACGGCAAAATCAAAAGTTATATTCGATGAGGCAAGTACCACGGCAACTTTTAACGTAAAACTGGGTGGTCTTACTTATGCCACTAAATATTATGCCCGTGCTTATGCAATTAATGCGAATGGTACTATCTATGGTGATGAAATTACTTTTACAACCTTACCCGTTGTACCCACACTTACCACTGCTGCAATTACTGTGATAACCGGTAATTCAGCCACTGGTGGAGGCAACGTTACTGTTGGGGGAGGCGCTGATATTACCGCCCGTGGTGTATACTTTGGTAGAAATCGCGATGTATCTGTTTCTGGTACTAAGAAAACTTCTGATGGAACCGGCACCGGAGCATTCG
>PMJC01000097.1 GCA_003157235.1 Methanosarcina sp. | reverse complement strand
GTCTTGTTGTTGCTCTGAAATATGATCTCGACCAGAATGTGTCTTACCATAACATTGTTTTAACATCATGAAAATTTCTTCTGAGTTCTCTTGAAAATATTGTTTTGACAGTGGGGATATATTTTGGAATATCCAATGTTGGTTTTGAGGTGAAAATCATGTGAAAATACTCTATATAACACCCAACATTTAGAAATTTTACATCAAAAGTTTTACTTATATCACTGATTTTAGATTTTAGTGAATACATTATCTTTTGACTGTGAAGAGCTTTTCTTCTGTATTTTACGCATTGTACAAAAGAATAGTTGATTGCATAAACAGAATAATTCCATTGATCGAGATTATACTTCATAGTTATGATCCTAAATTAGAAACTATAATTATCTATATATGTTCTATCTTAAAAAGAATGGAAAGTTTGCGGCTTTCATCCCCTACATGCCACTCTGATGCGTATCGAAGAAGGGGACTTCCTACCTTAGAGTTAAAAGATTTAAACTCCAGAATGCTAAATTGCATATAAACTTGTCTAAATTCTCTATAGTATGTGACTATGTAAAGTTCCAGGAAGCACTACTTATTTAAATTATTTTTGCTGAAAAATATAAATATCCAGAGAATATATTAGAACTGACAAAAATATTTTTATGGTAGATATCTCTGGAAGATCGTGAAAATAATACATAAATTTATAAAGTATTTTCTAAAACATGAATCTTTAGCCAGATGGCATTTCGAAAAATTTCCAAATCAAGAAAATCTAAATGGAAATTGAAGGAAATTAAATGCTATGTTTATTGGCCTCTAAATACACTACCTTGCCACGTTTAGCCCCTATCTAAAGTTTAATAAATTCATGTTAGTCTGAAAATCGAAGACAAAAACAACTGTGAATATATGAAATTTTACTGCAGAAAGTTGGATAGATATGTCATTTAATACTAACCTCAGATTTAAGTCCAATTTAAAGAGTGAAACAAAATCGAATGCTTCTGAAACACAATTCGGGATGCACTACAGAGCACAACTCTGCAAGGATAAAACTGATTAATGATCGTGTTTTTACTTAGCTAAACAGATTCGAATCTTGCAAAGCAGGTAGGTTGAACATGGAAAAGAACGTTATGGACGCTCTCCTGGAGATTATCGAGATACGAGCCCTGACGAACAGAGCACAAGTTGCTATGGGAATAAGGGATCCAAATTTTAAGGTTCTCGAAAGTGCGTGGAAAGCCCAGGAAAAAGGATATGCACAGGTCATCCTGGTAGGGAACAAAAAGGAAATCGATAAAATTGGAACAGAGCTTGAGGTAATAGATACCAAAGATCCAGAAAAAGTTATTGTGGAACTCTTGATATCGAGAAAAATCGATGCAGCTATACGAGGAACCGCAGAGTCATCTGGAACCCTTGCACATCTCAAAGAAGCACTTGAAAAGAAAAGCATCTGCAGACTTGCACTACTTCTAACAGCTGCTGGGAAGCCATTCTTTCTTGCCCCTGTAGGGATCGATGAAGGTAATACCATTGCAGATAAGATCCACATGATTACTCTGGGTTCCAAACATATCAGTAGATTAGGAATCAACCCTGTAATAGGTGTGCTTTCAGGTGGTAGAATCGAAGATATTGGTAGGAACATACTTGTGGACAGAACCCTCGCAGATGGTGAATTAGTTGCAAATAGAGCTAGGAAACTTGGGATGAATGCTAAGCATTACACCATTCTTATTGAAGATGCCATAAAAGAATCTAACTTTATCGTTGCCCCAGACGGGATCTCAGGAAATCTTATCTTTCGGACAGTTGCTTTCCTGGGCGGAGGTGACGGACTTGGAGCTCCTGTGCTTATGGATGATTACGTTTTTGTGGATACTTCAAGGGCAGGAGGGCATTTTACTAAAGCTATAATGCTTGCAAGCGCATTATCTCACCTGAATAAGGAAAGAAAAAAGAAGACTCAATGAAAGCTATTGTAGACACATGTCTTGTCGTAAAACGTGACTATAAGACAGAAAACAAAAAGTCCAATATCGCTATCTAACCCTTGAAAGATATACCTAAGAAAAAGAATTAATGTCCAGCAGTGGAAACTACATATACTGAAGAACAAAAAAAAAATTATTTCCGTCAGTATCGTTAAGAGAAGAAGATGCACAAACTGTAGATGGATTTGAGAAACTGAAAGCTCATGGAATCACACAGTAGGATTTCGCTAGTGTGAAAAGTAGATTGCTTAAGGAAAGGAACACCGAAGTAAGTTTGATTGATGTTTGACTGAAGCTATATGATGAGGTTCTTCTAAGGACGACAGATCTACACATTCTTAAGATGCTCCATTTTGATAAAGCTCTCTTTCTCTATTAATACAAACAAATATTTTTTCAAATAACTTCGAAATGCCCGCAAAATGGAATTGATCGCTCATCAACAAATAAGGAATAAAAGAGTGTACATATTTGCCTTTGAAAACTCCTGTCCAGAATGTAAGAAACTTTCCGGCAGAATGTACACAAATTATGAGACTTTGAGAGAAAAACCATTCCCTGCAAAGCATGCCATTTCAGGTTATAAGATAGCAGGGAAAGGGGGTGCAGGTGTTCATATTCACCTTGGAAATGAACTGTTAATATTTTGATGTTCTTTAAACAGAAAAATTAAAAGAAATAATATATTAAAGTTGAAAATAATAACAGATATATAGATAGTGCTGTATTCTAAAATTATGAAACTTGAAGAACATATCTAACTCTTTAAAGAAAAGATAAAAACAATGGATTTTTTGGAATGCAATGGATTAGGAAACGAGATCTATACTGGATTTTTGATTATGAACCTGAAAAAGAACTTCTGGCTTACTATTACAGGATTCGGAGAGCCATCAGGAGAGCTAAGATCGTTTTCAACAACCTAAGTCAACCGATATCATCAACCGAATAATACATATAACCTCAAACTAGACTTAACAAAATTTTGTATTAATGGAGTTGGTGGATAATTAATTACATTCAGTAATTTGTGTATCAGAACTCACAAGAAACTAAAATTGATATCTCAAACATGTAATTTACTTAATACATATAAAAATTTATTTATTGGTCAGGGCATACCCGAAAAGCTGAATACTAGCTAAATTCTTCCATTATATTTCTGAATATTTATATTTCAGTCATTAAGTTTATTGAAATAGGATTAGGGGTAAATTGCTTAATAATATTCCCCATAATGTCCTAGTTGCAGCAAGAAGTTAAGTCAAAGGCAGTAGGTTCAGAGTAAAACAAGAGGACTATATTTTATTGAGAAGTAATAATCAATGTGCGAGAATTCAAAGCCATGTCATAAGTGCCAGTTTCAGAGCCTGTTCTTTTAGAAATTAGGGGGTTCAAATCGCACACCTCGCACCAAATTTATAAATGATTCTTATTTCCGCTCAATTTTACCTCTTTAAATCTCTTTTGATATGCGGAAAATCAAGATTTAGAGGATAAAAGGGACATATAGTGGCGTATTTCGTCATATACGAGGTATCTAAGACATCTTTTAAGGGAAAGTGAAAATTAGTGAACTACTGAATGTATTCTTCCAGATCTATAATTTGGCTATTCGTGTTTTGTGGGTTAAAATAATTATTCAGTTGAAAAGTAACTACATCTTAAGAGAGACATCGATTCTGAATTTGATTTTCATAGATAATGGTTTCCAAGTATTATATATGTAGGTATATATTTAGAAAATGATTATGAATTACCTACTCGAAATAGCGAAGATTTTTAATGATTTGAGAAAAGATGCTCAGAGGAAATGCAGAGAGTTTCTGGCTACACTCTGTTGTATAAAGCAAAGATAAAAGTAAATTACATCATAAAAATAAGTATTTTCCTAGAACTATTAAATATATTTTCATATTATTGAGTGACTAAATTTATGTAAAGGTGTGATTCCGTGGTATCAGTAAAGAACTCCATTAAAATGACAGCAAAAAAAGGATTGCTTTTCCTCCTCCCTAAAATAGACAGTACCTTTGCGTTAGAATCTGCAGTGCTCCGAATTGATGCTGAGCCAATAATGCTTGTTGGAGATATTCACGGAGACTTACAAGCTCTTAATTTCATAATGGGAATGAGAGAAGAAATAAATTGCAAAAACATTCTCTTTCTTGGTGACTATGTAGATAGAGGATTGCAGAGTACTGAGGTACTTTTAAAACTGTTCCAGTTAAAAATTGAGGATCCTGAACATGTTTTTCTCCTTAGAGGTAATCACGAAAGTGTAGAAATGAACTTTTACGATGGTTTTTATAAGGAAATAGGTTGTGATAAGGAGTTTCTCTTAAGGGTCAGCCAAACATATGATAAGATGCCGGTAGCTGCTGTACTTTCAGGCCACACTTTCTGTGTACATGGAGGGATTGACGGAACCGGAAGTATTGATATTATTAACAAGGAAGAATGTTTCCCCTATCTATGGAATGATCCCTCAGAAAGTTTAGGCTTTACCCCTTCAAACAGAGGTCCCGCGGTAAAGGAATTTGGGGCTAACATTGTAGACGGTTTTTTAATGACAAATAATCTGAAAAGAATAGTCAGAGGGCACGAATTCTATGAAGAAGGATATAAGTGGTGGTTCGACGGGAAATTACTCTCTATCTTTTCCTGCCCTAGATACGTAGGTCAAAAAAATGATGGTACTTTTGTTTTGTTTGAGAAAGGACAGCTAAAACTGTTTGTTTTTGGGATCAAAAGGAGTAAAGAAAAAATAACTCTTAAGGCTCGTTACGAAATAACTTAGGTAACACATAATTATTTTGGGATTTAATAGATTTATACTGTTTGTGAAAACGGTTTTGTATTGCATAAAAATATGCCTAAGTTGATTAGCGGGGATTCTAATTAGTGGATGTACACAAATTTTACCTAAATCTAAATTCAAACATTAGCTTGTGACACACCTTTGAACCGAAGCCCTAGCATTACAACTCAACGTTATTTTTGAAGAATTATTTAGTCAATATCTATAATTTATAGTGTCTTCTAATTTTTTTCGATAAATAACATATCTAAAAAGGAGAATAATACATATGAGTAAACAAAGATTGTATTCAATAACCTTGCTTTCAATAGCTATGATTTTAATGCTGGTAAGTATCGCAGAGGTGGAGAGCACCATGTGCATATATTCCAAACTATGGCAGCAACAATGTCTCTGTAATCAATACAGCCACAGATAATATTAAAGCCATGGTAAATGTATATGATTTTTATGGTAATCCTCAAGGAGTTGCAGCCATCTTGGATAGAACAAAGATAGATGTGATGAACCAAACGAACACGCTGTCTCTGTAATTAACACAACCATAAACAAAGTTACAGACACGGTGAATATTGGTCAATAAGGATTCATAATAAGAATTATAAGTAGTGTGCCAATTTTTCTGTAAAATAACAAATATCAAGAATTTAGTGGATAAGAAAATTCCATGTCTTTAGAACCTGATCACATAAAGTATACCAAATTTCACTTTAAATTTACAGCAAATTCGCAGAACTACGACAATGTTTTGAAGGCCTACAATTGAACATTGAAAAAGGAACTAAAAAAACTTCAGATTTATATACTATTACATCCTACAGATACAAATTCCGATCCATCAGAGAGCAATTGAAGCGCTAGTAGCTCAAAAAAAAACCATGATGGTGATTTTGGCAACTCCGACTACAATCATACCACAGAATAAAATGCGCATGCTAAGGACAATCTATTAAAAATAGATCGATTTCGGATGAAAAAATTTAATCCGTAAGTGACTTGTGCCTTTCTCTAATCCAAACAAACTTTGCTAGAATTTATCTATTACATTTCGAAATTTCTTCGTCGTACTAAAACATTTCAGCAACCGCTAGTTTAAACCTGCTTACTCTTGGTTTTCTTAGTATTTGATTTATGAGGCACTCAATTTTGATGCCTCAGAACTCATAGGGTTCATCATGGAATCAGCTGATTTTTTCATCATAGGCATCTGAGTTATATTCAAATAACATATGGTTAATATAAAGGTATTTTGATAAACCTCTGATTCACAAGTCATGTATATAACATTTATAAGCATATGACGAAATTTATGGATTTATCAAAATCACAATGGAAATACATTTCAGAAAAATACTCTTCAGCTATCCCCTCTGAGCTCAGTATCAATTTCCTTAACAATCTCGTAAACAGCTTTTTTTGGTGATTCTGCCCCACATATAATCCTTCCTACAATTACCCAGTCTGCACCTGCAGAAATCGCTTTAGAGGCTACTCCTCCCTGAGCACCTACTCCAGGGGAAATAATAGCAAGTTCGTCTCCAATAATATTTCTAAGCTTTTTTACCCTTTCAGGCCTGGTGGCAGGGGCAACAAGCCCGAAAGCTCCTGCTTCAGCAGCCATCTTTGCGATGATTTCTGCGGCAGGCTGCAGAAATTCGGCTCCACCCGGATGACTCATTTCAGTTACAACAAAAACATCTTTTCCGAACTTGGAAGCTACTTCAATGCAGGCATCAAGGCTGTCTCTCCCAGTAAAACCCTGAACAATAATTGCATTTGCTCCTGCTTCAAAAACCTGCTCACAGATAAGGCGGTTGGTATTTGGGATATCTGCAACCTTGAAATCTGCTATTACAGGNNTTTATTCCATCTACAAATTCCTGAACATCTTCCGCAATTCTCAGTGCTTCTTCCCTCTCGGGTACGTCCAGGGCAAGAATTATACATGTATTCTTTTCCATTAAATCACATCTTTTAAAAGACGAGTCCGCACAGCTGCGACCATTATAGGAAGAGTAATAGTTGCGTCTGCATATACAGTTACTGATTTCGCATTTTCGCCTACCTTTCCCCAAGACTTGGCTTCGTCAAGAGTTGCCCCACTCAAACCGCCTGTTTCCGGGCTATCCATTGTAAGTTGAATTGCATAGTCAAAAGACTTAGGAGTCACAAGCATGGACTGAAGAATATAGTTTTTTGGGACTCCACCCCCAAGCAACAACACACCAGCACTTTCAGCCTCATAGCATATTTCCATGTATTCGTGCATATCAGCAAAAGCATCTACATGCAGAGGATTCCCTTCCTTATACAACCATGCTTGAAGACCCATCACAGAGTCCTGTAGAGCGGGGCAATAAATTGGAACTTCCAATTCGGCTGCGGTTTTCAAAATGGAAGAGTCATCATCCAGGTTATTCCCTATTTCTGTAAGGACTTGCCGGATAGAAAGCTTTTCCTCCGGAAGCCCGGCATAAACTCTCTGCAAAAACTCCTCCAGATCAGCAAAATGCTGGTCAGGAAGATATACATCATAAATTCTGTTTATACATTCATGTCTCAGCTGGATATCATTTGAACAATCTGTATCCTTATAGTGATGAAGACCCAGAGCTTCAACTGTATCATGAACCATATTAGCTCCAGTAGTTACAAGGACATCGATGTGTCCATCGCGTATCAGATCCGCAATGATTATTCTCATGCCTGCAGGAGTCATGGCACCCGCGAGTCCAAAAAATTTAGTCGTTTTTTCGGAAACCAGCATCTCATAATATATGTCCACAGCCTCAGCTAGCCTGCCTGCTCCAAAGGCACAACCACCGTATTCAGTTACAAGCTCATCTACAGTCATATTCGGGACTATTTTTGCACTTTTGACTAAAGTTGTAAGTTTTTTAGCAGAAGCATGAAAATCCATTTTTTCCTCTCTGAGATTACAAGATTAATTACACGAATATTCTGACATAAGCTTTAACAATCAGATCTAAGCTTGTACATAAGTAATTACGTTTAAAGTAAACATGTTTAAAGTGAGAATATTCATCCTGAATCTTAAAATTCTGATTATCTTCTGTTTTTGAATTCTTTGCAGCCGTGGATAGTGGGAAATAATGATGGATTGTTCTATCCCATAAGATACTAAAGAGTCTATTGACCTGTATTTCAAGATTACATATACCCTTATTTCCTGAAAAACTCAATATAATTTTAGAATTATTCCTATTTCGAGCCTTGATTGAGGTAACTCCCACATGCAGATTAAACATAAGAGGTTGCCTTATGTGAATATATCTCTTATAGATAAATATTCTCTTAAGAAAAATAAAGAACATAAATCTCACGTGGAGAAGACAGAAAATTGAAAACTTTAAGGAGAAAATTCACTTTATGCAAATGTACACAAGAATACCATCTATTCCCTCAATATGAAAGTAGCTTAAAAATTAATCTAGCTTTCAATGACCAATGGTGGACAGATAAGCAAATGAATTCTATATCTACGTAGATCTGCAGAATGCGGGATAGATGAAGTTTTCTCTTGTGAACCATTGAGGAAAAATTGAACCGAATAAGAGTAATCTTCGAAACCACAGCAATCGATACTACTGTTTCCAATGTAAAATAGAGAAATGATTTAGAGCTAAAGCATCAAAATAGTCTGAAAAGGCATGGAAATGCCAAGAAGCCTAAATGGCTTCTTTTACTCTCCGTTATTTCCTTCAATATAAATAGCAGGCCTAAGAGGCTCTGCAAACCTGGACTTCTTTACGGGGTCATAAGTTGGAGAATCTGCACTGTGAATCTCAACAGGACAACCTATTTCTTTTTCCAGGAAGAAAGCTGACTCTTTCAGAAGGTCCTGCTCACCTAAACCAAGGCCATCGAAAATCTCATACCTTTCTGCACCTCCGCTTTTGAACTCGGTAATAATCTTTTGAACTAACTTTGGAATTTCTTTTCCAAATACTCTTAGTTCAGAATTTACCATAAGGGTTTTAATAAAAGTGCCTGCCTCAATAGACGGTTTTAGGGTGATTTCATACATGTATTTTTTTACGACTGATACTTTCCAGGCAGGCGCTGTATAGAGGTGGACTTTCTGCGGAGTCATTTTTGTTACTCTTATTATTTCTTCAATGTCAGTCAGAGTGTCTCTAATAATTTCTTCGATGAGTTCTGCGCCATCGTTCATTAGATCTTCATTATAGAGAGGGTACTGTACAAGGGAAACAGGATCTTCGTGTCCCATAGCCTCCCAAATTTCTTCACAAATATGTGGGATAAAGGGAGCTAGGAGCCTGACCCAATTATCAAGCACATAGTATAGCAGATTTTCTCCACCTCTCCTTTGGTACCACTTTACATCGTTTATGAGCAAGAAGAAAGAATTTTGGATGGCTTCCCTTGTCTGGATGGAGTCAAGGGCAATATTTGTTTTATGAACGTAGCCCTGTATCCTTGAAAGCATCCAGCGATCAATCTGCTTGAGTTCAGAGCGTGTGTAGCCACGTTTGCCACTCTCTACAACATTTTTTGCGAAGGAGTAAAACCTATCCACCTGCCTTCTAGTGGATTCAATTCCTGTCTTATGCCAGTCTGCATCCTGAGTCTGTTCAGCTGTGGAAAGTATATACATTCTTGTTATGTCAGCACCGTAATATCTTACTGCACTTTCCATAGTGAGAATCGGACCTTTGGATTTGCTCATTTTTTGCCCCTCAAGGGAAACAAAGCCGTTTAC